>JBMZCU010000151.1:0-7937 GCA_049613705.1 Pseudomonadales bacterium
GGCTTCGTTGGCCTAGATCTTGGGGGCTCTGCAGCACAGTCGGTAATCTTAATGTTTATTGTTGTCGTGCTCACTGTGGTGCAATTTAAATACATCGAACGCAAGGTAGAATACTAATGATAGAAAACCGCCCGTTAACTACCTTCGTCAGCCACTGTGTGCTTATTATTTCTATTGCGCTGATTATCTTCCCGATATGGGTGATGTTCGTCGCCGCAACTCACGACCCATTACGTTTGACACAAGTCCCCTTGCCCCTGTTGCCAGGTGATCAATTGTGGATCAACTTGCAGTTGCTGTGGCATGGCGAAGGCCAGAGCACACCTGTCTACTTAACGCTGTTTAACAGCTTGTTAATGGCACTGATGATTTCAGTGGGCAAGATTGTGATATCAGTCATTTCAGCCTACGCGATAGTCTATTTTAAGTTCCGCTTTCGCATGACGTGCTTTTGGTTAATCTTTTTAACCCTAATGCTACCGGTTGAAGTGCGCATACTGCCCACTTACGAGGTCATTGCAGATTTTGGCATGCTCGATTCATACTGGGGTCTGAGTATACCGCTGATCGCCTCGGCCACCGCCACCTTCATGTTTCGCCAGACATTCCTAACCATCCCAGATGAGTTGATGGAAGCCTCGCGCATCGACGGTGCCGGCCCTATTCGCTTCTTTATCGACGTAGTACTGCCTATGTCGCGCACCAATATCGCCGCGCTCTTCGTGATTTTGTTTATCTTCGGGTGGAACCAGTATCTCTGGCCACTGCTGATCACGACAGAGACAGAAATGTACACCGTTGTCATGAGCCTCAAGCAGATGCTCGAGTCCGGTGAGAGCGAGCCGGTGTGGCACCTCATCATGCTGACGGCACTATTAGCCATGTTGCCACCTGTACTTGTGGTCGTGCTGATGCAAAAAATATTTGTTAAAGGTTTGACGGATTCGGAGAAGTAAAATGTCAACAATCAAGATTCAACAGCTGAAGAAGTCATATCAGGACAACCAAGTTATTCACGGTATCGATATCGATATCAAAGATGGCGAATTTATCGTGCTCGTCGGTCCCTCCGGCTGTGGTAAATCGACACTCTTACGTATGGTTGCGGGGCTGGAGGGTATCAGCAGTGGTGAGGTGTCGATCGATGATACTGTCGTCAACGACCTAGAGCCCAAAGATCGCGGGATTGCTATGGTGTTTCAAAACTACGCACTCTACCCGCACATGAGCGTATACGACAACATGGCCTATGGCCTCAAGCTCATGAAGCTTCCCAAGGACGAGATTCAACGCCGCGTTCAAGAAGCTGCCGATATGCTACAAATTGGCGAGTACCTAGCGCGCCGCCCTGCGAACCTCTCCGGTGGACAGCGTCAACGTGTCGCCATGGGCCGAGCAATTGTGCGCAAACCTAAGGTTTTCCTCTTCGATGAGCCCCTGTCTAACCTGGACGCTAAACTTCGTGTACAAATGCGCATGCAAATCAAAACCTTACAGCAAAAACTTGGAGTTACTTGCCTCTATGTAACCCACGATCAGGTCGAAGCGATGACCATGGCCGACCGCCTAGTCGTGCTAAACCAAGGTGTCGCCGCGCAGATCGGTACCCCGATGGAGCTTTACGATGAACCGGAAAATCAGTTCGTCGCAGGCTTTATTGGCTCTCCTGCGATGAATTTCATTCCTGTCACTGTCGGCGAGCAACATATTAGTGTGGGCGGACAGCAAATCGCCACCCCTGCACATGTCAAAGTGCGCGGTGAGACAACGCTGGGGGTGCGTCCCGAGCACGTACTGCCCAGCGGCGACACTGACAAACTCAGTGCCAGTGTAGAATTGATTGAAAAACTCGGTGCCAGCGTACTAGTATACGTGCGCTGCGCCGGGGTCGACGAACTGCTGGTTATCCAATTAGATGGGCACACCGATGTACAGCTCGGTCAATCCATCGACTTCACCTTGGATACCCAAAAGCTTTACTTCTTCGATCCGGCGACGAAAAACCGAATTCGATAAATGGACACTGCTATGCATATACCTAAAATTATGGCCCATCGCGGGCTCTCCAGCCTCGCCCCAGAAAACAGCTTATCGGCGTTGCGCTTAGCCGCTGAGCACGGCGCTAAGTGGGTTGAAATTGACGCTATCGCCTGTGGTGATAACACCATAGTGACCTGGCACGATAACAGTGTAGATCGCTGTTCTGATGGCAGCGGCAGCATGGCTGAGCACACCGCCCAGAGTATTCAATCACTCGATTGCGGCAGCTGGTTTGGCGAGGCTTACAGCGGTGAAAAAATGGCCACCATCGAACAGGCCATTGTGCTGATTAAGGAACTCGGCATGGGGTTGAATTTAGAGTTCAAACTCTACGATAACAGCCCCGAAAAAGTGGTTGCACCTGTACTTGAACTACTGAAAAAGCACTGGGATGACAACGATAAGCTTATTATCTCAAGCTTTGACCTGGCCGCGCTTCAATACTGCCGTGAACAGGATAGCCAACTGAAACTGGGCCGCCTGTACGATGAAATCCCCGACAACTGGGCCGATGAACTCACCGCTATTCAAGCTGTTAGCTTGCACTGCAACTACAAGCACTTGCGCGAAGAGCAGGCCAGAGCTGTAAAAGCGGCCGGTTACGCACTGCTGTGCTACACCCCAAATGACCCTGCAGAGATCGAGCAATTCTGGGGCTGGGGCATGGACAGCGCGATCACTGATTACCCACAGCGCTACGCGCAACTCAAGGAAGACTAGCGTGAAACTCAACCCTAGACAGCAGCGCATTCTGGAGGAAATCAATACCCAGACATTCGTCAGTGTCGAATACCTCAGCCAGCTCTTTGATGTTGCTGCACAGACAATACGTCGCGATATCACCCAGTTGTGCGATCTAGGGTTAGCCAGGCGCCATCACGGTGGCGCCGGTCCCCTTCCCAGTGCGCAGAATATATCTTTCGGCGCACGCCAGGTACTCAACGCCGGCGCAAAGCGTGCAATCGCCAGAGAAATCGCCGCTGCAATTCCAGATAACGCTTCGATTGCTATGGGCATAGGCACCACAGTCGAAGCTGTCGCGCGTGAGTTACAAGAGCACCGCGGGCTGAAGATATTAACCAATAACCTCAACGTGGCGAGCCAGTTTTTTTCCAGCTCGCACACCCAAGTGCTTGTCAGTGGCGGCGCTCTGCGCCCGCAAGATCAAGATATGGTCGGCCAAAGTGTGGTCGAGTTTTTTAACAGCTACCACTGTGATTACGCCATCATAGGTGTCGGTGCGCTGGACTCACAGCGCGGCTTGATGGACTACGACACTGACAATGTACAAATCACCCAGAGCATCTTGCAAAACGCCGCTAAATGCTGGCTCGCTGTAGATGCCAGCAAATGGTCAAAAAAGGCGTTCGCCAATGTCGCACCACTGCGTGCTGTACACCGTGTATTTAGCGACTCCCTACCCGAATCCGAGATTATCGACCGCGCAGAAGCGGCCGGCACCATCTTTACAATTTGCCACGAGGAACACCTGTAAATGCCCCAGCGCCCCCAAGCACTCCCAGCACAATTGGACAACATCAAATACGTCCTGAGCGATGTCGACGACACCATCACCACAAGGGGAACTCTACTGCCTGAAACCTACCTCTCTATGCACCGCCTAGCTGAGCGCGATATCGCCTTTATCCCGATCACCGGCGGCTGTGCAGGCTGGTGCGACTCTTTTGCCAGGCTCTGGCCAAGTGCCGCTGTCATCGGTGAGAACGGCGGCTTTTACTTGATCCAGAACGCGCAGCGCCAGATGGAATACCACTTCTGGCAAGACAGCGCGACCCGCACTGACAACAGTGCCAAGCTCGCAGCAGTAGCGCAGCGGGCGCTGGCGCGCTTTCCTAGTGTCGCTATGGCGAAAGATCAAGCTTACCGCCTTGTCGACTTGGCGATTGATTTTAATCAGGATGTGCGCGGTGTCAGCCGCGAAGATATAGACGCCATTATTGCGCTGTTCAATGAGGCGGGCGCAAACGCGAAGGCCAGCTCCATCCACATCAACTGTTGGATCGGGGATTACAATAAACGTGCCATGGCACAGCGCCTGCTGCGCGAGCAATTTGGTCTCAGCGAGAGCCAGATGAAGGAGCAGGTCTTGTTTATTGGTGACTCACTCAATGATGAATCTATGTTTGAATTCTTCCCAAACAGTGTCGGGGTTGCCAACATTGAGTCCCAGTTAGCGGCGCTCACCTTCCAACCGCGTTGGATCACCGATAAACCACATGGGCACGGCTTTGCGCAAATGATAGAGATGCTTTGCCACTAGGCAAAAGCATCGCCTTGCCAGTTGCAAAATGTAGCACACTCAAGCAGACTGCCCTTTTTAGCTGTAGGAGAGAAAAATGTCTCAGGGAAGCACAGGCAATGTTATTGCCGCGCTGTGTAACGTGTTTATTCCAGGCCTTGGACAACTGATTCAAGGCAGACTATTACTGGCTGCCTTTTTCTTTATTTTTGTAGGCGTCAACTACTGGTTCTGGTTTCTGATCTTTCCAGCTGTGGTCGGTGGTCTCGCCCATCTAATCTGTATTTTGATGGCGGCAACCTACCGCGGTAGTGACTAGCGTAAAAAGCTAGCGCTTTGAGACAAAAACGGCGAGCCTAGTGCTCGCCGTTTTGTTTTATCCTGCGCCGCCCATTCCTAGCATAGGCGGCAAGTCATCGCCTTAGGCGACCACTTTTACCGGCACCGCCTCACTGCGGCTGATTGCCGTCAACAGAGCTTGCAGTGTCGCTCTTGTCGTATCTTCATCTACCGCAGTAGAACAGATCACCTGCCCTGCTACCTCGACTTGGATACAGGCTCTGGCCTGAGCATCTGTTCCCTGTCCCACGGCGCGCTGATCGTAGTGCTGTACTTGAATCTCACACTGATAACTGGCGTTTAAGGCGTCACACAGCGCTTCAAGAGCTCCGGCGCCACTGCCAGCATACTGGCGATTGCCAATAGTGAACTGCGCACGCATCTGATCATCCTGGGTGTGGATATCGTACTGCTGCAGCGCCCAGTGCGGATTAACTGCGACAAAGTTATCATCAAAAATACGCTTGATGTTCTCAGGTGTAATCTCGACACCTTTATCTTCCGATGCCCCTTGTACCAGCTGACTGACAGGTGCGTGCATCCACTTAGGCAGCTCGACACTGTAATCGCGCTCTAGCACTAAGGCCACACCGCCCTTGCCACTTTGGCTGTTGATGCGAACCACCGCCTCGTATTCACGGCCAATGTCGCGTGGATCAATCGGCAGATATGCCACATTCCAGTGCGTCAGGTTATGGGTATCGTGATAGTTCACAGATTTGCGAATTGCATCCTGGTGGCTGCCAGAGAACGCAGTGTAAACCAGCTCACCTGCCCACGGGTGGCGCGCCGGTACCGGCAGTTCATTACAGTACTCAACCGTTTCAATAATTTCGATGATATTGGATAAATCCAGCTCTGGATCAATGCCCTGGGAGTACAAGTTCATCGCCATCGTCACGATATCCATATTACCCGTGCGCTCGCCATTGCCCATTAAGGTGCCTTCTATACGATCGGCACCGGCCATTACACCGAGCTCAGCGGCGGCAACAGCACAGCCCCTGTCATTGTGGGTGTGCAAGCAAATGCGCACTTGATCGCGCTGCGCCAACTTGCGGCAGAAGTACTCAATCTGATCGGCAAACACATTTGGGCTGCTCATTTCAACGGTCGAAGGCAAGTTGATGATGACAGGCTGACCGTTTTGCGGTTGCCACACATCAATGACCGCATCGCACACTTCAACCGCATAATCGGTTTCAGTACCGGTGAAGCTCTCTGGCGAATACTGGAAGTGCCACTGCGTCTGGGGGTACTTTTGCGCGTACTCTTTAACCCATTTTGCGCCCTGTACGGCAATGCCTTTGATTTGCTCTTTATCTTTCTCAAACACTTGCTCGCGCTGCACCACAGACGTGGAGTTGTAGACGTGAATGACCGCCTGCTTGGCCCCTTCCAAACTCTCGTAGCTACGCGCGATTAAATCTTCGCGTGCCTGAGTCAGAATTTGCACAGTGACATCATCGGGAATCAAGTCTTCTTCGATCAGTTTGCGCACAAAATCAAAATCGGGCTTAGAGGCCGAGGGAAAACCCACCTCGATCTCTTTGAAACCCAGCTTTAGCAGCAACATGAACATCTTAGTTTTCTGTTCAACATTCATGGGGTTGATCAGTGCCTGGTTGCCGTCGCGCAGGTCGACACTGCACCAGTCCGGCGCTTTTGTCAGCTGCTGATCCGGCCAAGTACGATCCTTTAACTTGATAGTTTCAAACACTTTATATTTACGATGATCAAACATGTCACTGCCTGTAATAATTAGAAATTAATTGTGGGATCTCCAGCCACGCAGTTCACGGTGAACCGCGTGTGTTTTGTCTGGTAGACAAGTATCGCGCGCCCTCTTCGGCGGGTAGCCGACATAGCGATGGTGCCAAAAGGGTATCTCGGCACTGTGATACGCACTCCAGGTGGATGACTTAGAGTAGGTACAGTATAAAAAGAGCGCCGCGCAATTACTCAGCTATATTCAGTGCATTTTGATAATTTGCGCAAATAATGTAAAGCAAATAGACTGTTGTCTTGAATATTTTTGCGCACAAGGCTTTTATCATGGAAAAAAGCATCAACATTGACAGTTTTGATTTAAAAATATTGCAGGAATTACAGCGTGACGGCAGTTTATCCAACCAGGCACTTGCCGAGCGCGTTGGCCTGACCGCGGCCCCCTGCTCTAGACGCATCAAACACCTTGAAGAGTGTGGGGTCATCACCGACCGTGTGGTCCGCATCAATGGACGCGCGTTGGGGCTGACACTTTACGCCATCCTGCACATCAGTATGGATAAGCATATCCCAGAGCGCTTTAGTGAGTTTGAGCGGGTGATTCAAACCTTTCCTGAAGTGATGGAATGTTACTTAATCACCGGACACGATGCGGACTACCAACTCAAAGTAGCCGTACCTGACATGGACAGGTATCACGATATACTGCTGGGAAAAATCACCACTATCAAAGGGGTTAGCGGGGTAAAGTCTTCATTTATCATGCGAAAAATAGTTGATTCAACAGCGGTCCCCCTCAAGTATTACGATCCGCTTGGATAAGCCTGTACGCTGAATCCAAAGCCCGTAAGTGTGCGTAAGAGTTAATGACCGGCAGCTTTAAAGCCGGAGTCGTTTACCTTAATATTAGATACAACGCTCATTTGAGCTTCACCTATCGATGAGATTTTGACTATGTCGTTAAAAATTACCCGTATTGTTAGTATTGTAATTACCCTTTGGATCGCCAAAGTATTCTTGAGCTCCATTCCCTACAAATTCAGCAACCACCCTGACACGCAGCATATCTTTGGCACGATTGGTCAATGGATGTCTGACACCCTTTTTCAGGGACTGGGTGATTTTTTTGCGAGCAAAGGCGCAGTACTCGTTGGCAGTGCTGAAATTGTAGCATCGGCCATTTTAGTCGCCGCTCTGCTTTTCTCTATTTTGTCGGCACTTGGCAAGCGCACACCTAATGCATCCCTGCTCTTTGCCGTCGGCGGGCTTTTCTCATCAGCGATCATGGCCGGCGCCGCCTTTTTCCATCTCTTTACTCCCCTGGGCGTCGAAGTCCTACATGAAGGTAAAAGCGATGGCGGCTCTCTCTTCTACGCGGCCGTGTCTATTCTGGTCCTGGGTGTCGTGATGGCACTGCTCAACAAAAAACACATCTAAACGCCCAATGCGGCTGGGGAACACTTTCCCCTACACGCCTAGCGACATCGCACACATGTCGCTAGCGCTTTCATACACCACAAGCTGAGTGGATTCCAATGAAAAAGTTACTGATCGTTGCTGCCGTCGCGCT
>JBMZCU010000152.1:0-7928 GCA_049613705.1 Pseudomonadales bacterium
GTTGTGGATAAACTTTAAGTAGCTCTTCACCAAAGGTCGCGACACCTCTCTCCAATCCGCGCTCGTACTGAAAGTGCCACCACTCAGCACCGAGCCAAGAACCACCGCCAAAGAAAGACTTACGCGCGCGAATACGTGCAAAGCCCGCCTCCTCAAACAGCGCAGTAAGATCAATAAAACGGCCTTGCACCTGTCGAGCACGCTTGCGCGAGCCGTAAGTGAGCGCCTGCAGTGTCATCTGTTCACCGCGCTCAGCCCGGGCAAATACACGCCAAAAACGGTCTTCATCAGCACACACCACATAGGGGTCGCGTGCAGTATTTTCCATCGCACTGCCAACAAATAAATCCAGTGCGCGGCCGGTGTAGTGAAAACTCGTGGCACTGCGGCTGGGGTTGACGCTGGCATTGAGCGAGCGCCGCGCCCCGGAGCTGGTGAGTAAACCGCCTTTTTTCAGCACTTTTTGGCGCACCTCTAAATAGGCAGCTGCAACATCACTGCGCAAGAAGAAACGGTTGTAGCCCTGGCGATAGGAGTCTGCAGGGACGCGCACCCAAGACAGCAGCTGATCGCCCTGAGGCTCTGGCGGACTCTGCTCATCGACATGGTTAAGCATGGCGCGACGTAGCGCTTCAAAGGTTAAAGGCCCAACAACACCGTCACTGTAGAGCTGATTTAGCTCTTGAAAGTGAATGACGGCACGCTCAGTTTTAAGGCCGTAAAGCCCATCGGCAGGCCCTGGTTTAAAGCCCAGTAGCAGCAGTATTTCCTGAATTGACTTAACCTCTTCACCGCTGCTGTTGAGTGTAAGATTCATTGCTACCTCCTCGCCAAAGGCAGCCCTTAAACAACACTCGCCTTTGGCTATTGAGGGAAGAGAAATGCAGATTCCCGCTGAGATCAACGGAAAGAATAACTTCCAGTTGGTGTATCACGTGAAAGCGCGTCTACGCCTGACTACTCTAGCACTGAATTGAACACTGCTGAGTAAGATAAGAATCCGTCTAAAGCAGCCACTATTTGCAAAATGCGAAGCACCGTGCGAGTCATTCGTACAAACGCACTTGAACAATTTCGTTTAACGCCCACATTCGTCCCCTTAAGTCTTTCTATTTCATAAGGTTAAGATTTTTTTGAGCCAGGCATGCTCTTTGCAATCAGGTTGTGTAAACCCCGTTGTGAGGAGGCTCTATGGCAACTGCAATTCAAAAACTCAAAGGCACAAACAGCGATGACAGATTAGACGGCACCAGAGCTCACGAAGTGATTTCAGCGAGAGCCGGCGACGATCTCGTCTACGCCAACAGCGGTAACGATAAAAGCTGGGGAGGATCGGGAGACGACACGCTCTACGGCAATAGAGGCAATGACATCCTCTATGGCGGTGGAGCACCTGCAGAACCCAGTTTGGCGCTCTTTTCAATTGCTGCTAATTATCAGGGAAACGTGATTTTTGAAGGTGAATCAGCCGGCTACAAAAACTCGTTGGGCAGCTATAAGATTGACCAAAACGGCCAGATATACGACGTTACCATGCACTTTAACAACGCCAGCCTAGCTGGCTCAGGCGGCAGCTTGATCGGCGGCCAGAGCAGCAGTTCACTGCAGATGCAAGCGGGCGATAAAGTGGGCTTTTTCATTATAGCCAACGGCTTTAATGTCAACAGCCAGTACGCCGGCTTGGACTGGTCGAGTGGGAGCTTATCCTTTGAGGACGATCAGAAAAACTTGGCCAGTGTCTCTACTGCCAATCCACACCTTTGGTTTACCGATACACATGGCGTGCGCACTGAGCTCAACCTACACATTTATCACAGCGCGGCGCAAGCAGATAGCAACTACAGCTTAAACGGCGATAGCATCGCACATGTCACCTCGCTGCTGGATATTCCCAGCCAGAGCGTAATCATTGGCTTTGAGGATCTCTATAACGGCGGCGATAAAGATTTTGACGACACTGTCTTTCGCATCGAAATCGGCGAGCAAAATGCTAACGCCCTGCTACCGCCACCCTCGGGCAATGCCATTCTGAGCGATGACGACATCCTCTACGGCGGCAGTGGCAGCGACCAACTCTTCGGCCAGCGCGGTGATGATCAGCACTACGGTGGTGACGGCAATGACACGATTAGCGCAGGTTCAGGTGATGATATCGGCTACGGCGGCGCCGGTGCAGACACCCTGCTAGGCGGTAGCGGCAGTGATCAGCTGTGGGGGGACTCCGGCAGTGACACCCTGCGCGGCGGTAGAGGTGACGACACTTTGCACGGTGGTAGCGCTAGCGACACGCTTTACGGCGACTCGGGCAATGACATTCTCTACGGCGATACCGGCGCGGACCTACTCTTTGGCGGTGGTGGTAACGATACACTGTACGGCGGTAACGGCCGCGACACGATAAACGCCGGCGCGGGCGACGATCTGATCATCAGCGGGCGCGGCCGCGACACCTTAGATGGCGGCAGCGGCAGCGATACCGTGAGCTATCAAGACGCTCAAAGCGCTGTGCGCGTAGATTTGCACGCCAAGCGCAGCACAGGGGCTGATTCAGATACTTACCACTCTATCGAAAACGCCCGTGGCGGTGACTACAACGACTGGTTTCGCGGCGACAAACGCGATAATACCTTAGAGGGTGGCGCCGGTAACGACCAGCTTCGCGGCATGACAGGCGCCGATACGTTAATCGGCGGTGCTGGCGAAGACACCTTTATCTGGCGGCAAAAAGACATCGACAACCAGCTCGATGTGATCGAAGATTTTATGCAGGGCGAAGATACGCTGGAGCTGCTATTTAGTCAGGCATTTGGCGAGCAAAATGCCGCACAGTGGATAGATCTGCACACCGAACAGAGTGACACCTATGTCTACTTCGATTTGAGCTTAAGTGGCAATTTCAACGACGCCGCTATCAAGCTTGCAGGATTGACCCTAGACAACCCGCAAGATCTCGACATTTGGAGCTAGTGTTAAAGCTGTGCCTGCAGGTGAGCTTGCAGCTCGCGGTATCCCGCCGTGAGCCCGACCATCATCTGCGCGACATCAGTCACGCCGACACGCTGCGCCAGCGATGCTTGCACCCACACCCAGCCAACAGTATTAAACGCTGTTGGCAATGCGCCGCACTGAACTTCTAACTGCTGTGCCATCTCAGTGAACTGCGCTAGGAGCTCAGGGCTTAAAGCCGTTTGTGTCTCCTGGACAGACGGCGCGTAAAACTGTGGCGAATTTTTCATAAAACCTCTTGGCGCAGTAAAAAAAGACATAGTATAAGGGGCTATAAATTAATCTTTACTGGCCACTTTAGCGATGCCGATTAGACCAGCCACCCGAGAAGATGCAGCTGCAATCAGCGCACTCATCATCCCCTTGGTGAAAACACATGTTGCCCCCACCTGCACCGCCCAGGGAAGTGAGCTTATTCTCGCCTCAATGAGTACACTCCGAATAGAACACTACCTTGAGCAGGGGTATCACTACTTGGTGTACACAGATCATCAGGCAGTCGTCGGCGTCATCGGACTGCGCGATAACAGCCACCTGTATCACCTCTTTGTCGCCGATAGCCACAGCGGGCGCGGTATCGCTCACCAACTGTGGCAGCGAGTCAAAAAAGAGGCACAAGCGCGCGGAATCAAACATGTCACAGTCAATGCAGCACTAAGTGCTGCACCACTCTACGAGCGCTGGGGCTTTATTGCCGAGAGCGGCGTGCGCGAGCAGCATGGTGTGCGCGACATTCCCATGTCACTCACGCTTTAACCGCACTATTGGCATCTTAGTGCGACAAACGCGAATTACTTAGTCTCAGCGCGGCTGATGAACTTACGCTCTTCAACATTGATGCGAATGCGCTCACCGCTGGAAATATATTCAGGCACTTGCACTACCAATCCTGTTGTCAAAGTCGCAGGCTTAGTGCGTGCAGATGCCGAAGCCCCCTTAATTGACGGATCTGTCTCGGTGATGTCTAACTCCACAATGCCCGGCAGATCCAGTGCGACGGGAATATCATCGACAATCACGACGTAAACGCCCTCTGTCTCTTCGTTGATAAAGAGCAGCTCTTCGGTAATACCATCTTTGTGCAGTGGGTACGGCGCGTATGTCTCTTTATCTAGAAACACATACTCATCGCCATCGATGTAGGAAAATACACTGGCTTTACGCACCAGATCGGCGAAATTGAGCATATCGGAGTCTTTGAAGGTCTCGTCAATTTTACCGCCGTTGACAATGTCGTACATGCGCATGCGATAGAGACTACCGCCGGCGCGCCCCTGAGGCACAGAGCGCTCGATATCACGTACTATATAAGTTTTACCATTGTAGTCTAACGCTGCATTTTTCTTGATTTCACTTGCCTTGGGCATGTTGCATTTCCTGTATTAACGCGCCGGCAGTGAGACACAGCGCAGAAAGTTATCTTTGGCGCTATATTAACAGCGAGTGATAGTGCCGAAAACCTAGAAATCTACCCTGTAACTCAGATTTAGCCAGTTATTCGCCCCCTCCTGCTCGGTGGTCACATTGAGCATCGCTCCTAAGGTGCCACGCCCGAACTTGCGCTCTATACCCACACCTGCTCGCACCCAATTGCGCTCTAGCTGAACGCCATCCAAACGAAAGCTATTGAGGCCGATGACTTGCCCATCGACATTACTGGAGACATCGTCAAAATTTCGGCTTCCTTCAAGACGCAACTGCACTTGGGTGAGCGGGTCGAACTGGTAGCGCCCATCCACCCCGATGCTAGCGATCGTCTCGCGCTCCTTAACCGCCTGCCAGCTGACTGGAAAGCTGCCGCCTGTTTCTGTATAGGCATCGGTTTTTGTGCGCACTACGCTCAAATTGACATAGGGGGTCATTTTCCAATGCTTAAGCGCAAAGGCATTCTCCCAGTCAAAACGCACCCTGGCACCCACACTCTGCACATCGGTATCCCCTGCTGAAAAGTTGACCGCCGCCCCGTTGAGGTAACCCCGCTTAATCGATGCTTCTTTTCTGCTGTAAAGCGCACTGAATGTCCCCACTAAGCCGCGATCATTTAAGTTGGCTATCACTTCTGGGTAAAGGTAGAACCCCTGGGCTGAAATATTACCGCCATAGCGGGTGTCGATATCGTTATCAGTGCGCCCTACGGAAAGGCGCAGATTAACCGTGTCACTCAGACCGTAGCCAACACCTATCTCACCTATCATCTGGCGGCCATCTGTCTCTTTGCTGTCTGCTTTGGCGACATCCCCTGCCAACCAAACCGTTTTTTGCCCCGCGGCCACACGCCCTTGCAACGGGTTACTGTGCACCCCGTTTATAATCAGTGACTGCAAGCTGTTGTGGTGAATCATAGTCTTGGACACCTCATCCAAGGTACGACTGAAATCATTGATATTGATAACTCCCGCCGGGCCCGATTGCGGCACCCTGGCGATAAAAGCTTCATTTGTGCTAGTGAAACCGGCAATGATAGAAGCGTCATCGCTAATACCATATGCCGCAAAGAGTGTAGTGGGGTTCACCGTCACACCGTTATCGCCGAGCCACTGCGAAATTGGCTGCATCCCATCTTGCGAGGTCCAGCGAAAACCATCAAATTCAAAGCCGACGTTCGCAGTGCCAACAACCACTGTACCGTCAGCACTGACATCTTGCGCTGTGGTAAATGTGCCCCCCGGAAAAACACCCAGCCCAACCATGCCATCAGCCTGCGTCCAACGAAAAGCCTCAGTGCCACTGGCAGATCCGGATGTGCCCACGACCACTGAGCCATCGTTGTTCACACCGTTAGCAATTGAAAACGTAGCACCACCTGCCAATTCGCCCAGGCCAACCATGCCTCCAGCCTGTGTCCAGCGAAACGCTTCATTGCCGTTGGCACCATTGGAGTCGCCCACTATCACTTGCCCATCGTCACTGACGGCATTTGCAGTTGAAATGTAGGTTCCACCTGCTAAGTCCCCCAAACCGACCATTCCCGTCGCCTGTGTCCAACGAAACGCTTGACTGCCTGGGGTTGAGCTGGAGCTTCCGACGATCACAGTGCCGTCGCCGCTGATATCGTTAACAAATGACTGTGTTAAACCACCAGACAGGTCACCGATGCTGACCATGCCTGTCGCTTGAGTCCAGCGAAAACCCACTTGACCGCTTGCATTGAGCCCCGTACCGGCAACAACACTGCCATCGCGGCTGACCGCGCTAGCCGATGACTGAAAGCCCCCTCCAGATAAGTCACCCAGCGCGACCATACCTGTGCCCTGCGTCCAGCGAAAAGCTTCGTTCGTACCGTTGGTAGAAGCGGCCAATCCTACGACTGTAGAGCCATCTGCACTGACACCTATAGCGGCAGAGATACTGCTTCCACCGGGAAGAGAGCCAGGTAGCACTAGCTCGACAGGGTCTTGTGCAAGCACACCTTGAGAAAGTAAAAAAGAACAAGAAAACAAGCACAGGGAACGTGCTAGCACTGGGCTGCAAGCATTCACAGCAACATGCCAAGACATCATAAGGAGCCCTTATACAAAGCAGTAAAAATCCGTTTAGAGATTTAAGCTTAGGTCGCCAATGTCAGATGTGCCAATCGTTCAGAAAATATAAGAAAAAGCCTAAGGAAAGTATGAGCAACGTCTAAAATGTACTTGGAAGCTCTCTGGCCCCTGCCAAGATTATTAACAGAACCACTGTGTCGCAATTATAGACAGAGTGAGCCCTATCTCGGTAGCAGTAAAACAGCGAACTCAGCTTCAGCACAAAATGCGCTTAAAACTTAGTCCCCGCCACCACCTCCACTATCGGAGCTGCCTGAGCTGTCGCTAAAGAAGCCGCCGCTGTCGTTACTTCCACTCCAGGATGCGTTTTCGGATGCCTGTGCCTCTGCGAGCAAAGTATTAGAATTAAAGCTGTGATCGATACAGAGTGTGGTAGCGATCTCCGCTCGCAGCTCGCTGAAGTCGCAGTGCTCGCCGGCCTCGCGGTGAATGCGCTCAAACTCGCTGGGCGAGCAGTACATCGCATACGCAGGACAATTGCCCGCCGCAGAGTTGTCCCGTCGGCTAAAGCGCTTCTTGCGCAATACCTGATCGACTTGCTGCTGGCTGTAATACTTGCGCTTGCCGATGTCTTTTTTGAGTACCAGCGGTAGCTTTCGCGCGAGCTTTTTGATCCGTCTGCGCCTGAAAAAGCCAGCTAACATAGCATCCTCCATGATCTTTGAGTGTGCGCCGCACTATAGCTCATCAAATATTACTACGTAAGAAATTAGGACGGGGACTTAGGAAAGGTGTGAATAAGTTCAAAGCGCCTCTAGCGTATAGGATGGTTCATGGTCAAAACAGCACCCAAGCAGAGGCGGCACAAACTCGCCAAGCAGTTAATTGTCATCGATAAAACGCTCCTTGTGATCGGCTGTTGGCAGCAGGCAATGGCTGTATTTGCCGAAGACTTTGTAGCGGTTGCGCGCCACACTGTCATAGAGCCAGTCGCGCACCGCGCGCGGTGTGTACTGAAAAAGACAGAGCCCGCGCCAGGGAAAGCCGAAATCGCGCATCACTTCAAAGAATGCATCGCTTTTTTGGTAAAAGTGCCCATTCTTTACATAGAGCATGGTCCCGTAATCTTCTAAAGGGAAATCGAAGTGCGCCAAAATAGACGCACCTTGGGGAGACTGTACCGAGCAGAACTTGAAAATACCCTGAGTGTCGCGCGTGATAATAAAGCCAGCCCAAGCGTGACAAAGCTTACACACGCCATCGAACAAGATGACCTTATCCGCGGCAGATACGAAAGGTACATGGCGATGCTCTTTTTCTGCCACCCTTTTGACATCCTCACAATCTACGCGGAGCTAGATTTTATACTTGGGAAGCCCCGATTGGGTAATCATTTTAACACCCAATTTTTACCTATTAACCTGGTGATGAAATAGTTTC
>JBMZCU010000153.1:0-7922 GCA_049613705.1 Pseudomonadales bacterium
CTCAAAGCCGGCCTGCAAATCGGCGATAAGATCATCGACAGCTTCTAAGCCTATATGCAAACGCACTAACGTCCCTGCAAAGTCTACCTTGCCCTGGGGGCGAATCGCGTTGATCTCCTCAGGCTGATTGGCCAGCACCAGCGATTCGTAACCACCCCAGGAGTAGGCCATCCCGAAGTGGGTGAAGTTATCGAGATAAGTCGCTAGCTGGGCATCGCTCAAGCGCGCTTTTAGCACGAAAGAGAACAGTCCATTGCCCCCTGTAAAATCGCGCGCAAAGTATTCGTGACCGATAGATTCTGGTAGCGCCGGATGGTTGACCTGAGCCACTTCCGGGCGCTGTGTCAACCACTTGGCGACCGCTAGACTGCTCTTGGCGTGCTGCTCTAGGCGCAGTCCCATAGTACGCAGCCCGCGCGCGGCGACATAGGCGGTATCGGCATCGCACATCTGTCCCATCAGGTAGGAGCGCTCGCGCAGCGCATCCCAGCAGCGCGCATTACACACCGCCGTGCCGAGCATCGCATCGGAGTGACCGACAATGTACTTAGTGCCCGCCTGAATAGAGATATCGACACCAAAATCCAGTGCTTTGAACAGCACGCCGGCTGCCCAGGTGTTATCTATCATGATCACAATGTCAGGATTGACCGAGCGCGCCGCCTTAACCAGCGCAGGCACATCCTGCACTTCCATCGTGATTGAGCTAGGTGACTCAAGAAAGAGTACTTTGGTATTGGGGCGCATTAACTTGGCAATCTCAGCGCCGATAGTCGGTGCGTAATAGGTAGTCTCCACCTGGAGATCGCGCAAAATGATGTCGCAGAAATCTTGGGTTGGCTCATAGGCCGCCCCTGTCATCAAGATGTGATCGCCGGCACCGACAAAGCTCAAGATCGCATTGGTCACCGCCGCCGCACCGCTAGGGTAGAGCGCGCAACCGGCACCGCCCTCCAACTCGACCATTGCCTCTTGCAGTGAAAAGTGGGTTAACGTCCCACGTCGACCATAGAAAAGCTCACCTTCGGCGCGCTTGGCCGTGGCGTGCTTTTTATCCGCCACTGAGTCAAAGACCAGCGATGAAGCGCGCTGAATGACAGGGTTGACTGATTTGTGACCGAATTTTTTACGCCTACCCGCGCCCACCAGCGCCGTGGCCAGTTTATCGCTGGACATAGTGACCTCACTTCTCAATGACAGCTCTCGAACATGAGGCTGCATTCTAATCACTGTGCACGAAAAATACAGGCTTTTTACCGCTCCAGCGACGCGCGGTGCAGTGCCAGGTTCTGCGCCATGCGCTGAGGCTTTACCTCTAAATGCTCAAACAGGCGCACGCTCCACATCAGCGCCCCTGAGCAAAGGGTGAAGACCTCGGGGATAACCAGCCACTCGGCAATCATAGCGCCGCCGCTGCGCTCGTGCTGCTGCAGGGTCAGTTCACCGATTTGCTCGGCGCGCTGACGCGCCAAGCGCGCGGTGGCCTCGGCAAATTCGCAGGCGCGCTGATTGCGCTTGTGCGCCATCGAAGAGGAAGCCCCACGCCCGGGCTCATAGCCCTCGCTGAGCTCTGCGATATCGGAAGAGGCTAGCAGCGCGATATTGTGGGCGATCTTACACAAGCTCGCCGCCAACGCCCCCAGCGCCGTGACGATATCTGCCTGCGCATCGCGTGCATTCTGCCAGTGCGGCTCCACCACCCCAAGACCTAGGCGCTCAGCCAGCGCCACTTTTACAGCTTGCCCAGAGCCTGCTGGATATTGAGATAAATCGCCGACGGGGCCGCCCAACTGCACTAGCAACCCTTTCTGCGCCGCTCCCTGCAAGCAGTACAGACGTCGCTCGAGCTCGCCAATCCACACCTCAAGCTTAGTGCTAAAGCGCATCGCCACCGCGTGCTGCCCATTCGTGCGAGCAATAAACTCGCACTCAGTTTGTCTGTGGCTGTGCGCCCTGAGCTGCGCTAACAGGGTATCTAAATCGGCATAGATTAAGTTCAAGGCCTGCTGCATTTGCAGCGCACAACCGGTATCCATGACATCCTGCGTCGTCGACAGGAAGTGAACGTAGCGCGCAAGCTCCTCGGGTAACCTAGCGCGCAGCTGCTCGACCAAGCCGACGATAGGCCGCCCAACCAAGTGCATTTTCTGCTCCAGCGCTGCGACGTCTAAATCTTCAACGCTGAGCTCTGCCAACTGGGCGGCAACCGCGCGCGGCACTAGGTCACACTGCGCCTGGCAGTGCGCCAGACCTTGCTCGACTTCAAGCCAACACTTGAGCATAGTCTGTTGCGACCACACATCACGCATGGCTGCACTACTGAAAAAGTCGCGATAGAGCGCGGTATCAAGCATTTTCCTGCTCCTCTACGCGGCGCTGTTTCACAATAGCACGCACTCTAAAGCCAATAGCCGCAACTCCCAGCAGTAAAAACCCCAGCGCAATCGGACGCTCGATAAAAATCAGCGCGCCATCGCTGGACATCAACATCGCCTGGCGAAATGTCTCTTCTGCACCTTGAGCCAGTACAAAAGAAATAACAAAGGCCGCAATGTTAAAACCGTACTTGCGCATCAACCAGCCGACAAAACCCGCCACCGTCATCACAGTGACATCAAACAGCGAACCACGCGCTGAAAATGCAGCGACAAAGGCGGTCAAAAAAATCATGGGATACAGTACCTGTGTAGGTACTTTCAAGATGAATCTAGCCAGTTTCGTCGCCCCGAAATAGCCAATCAAACCGTAGGCGAAAATACCTAGAATACCGCAGGCAAACAGTTTGTAGACGAGCTCACGATCGGTCAAAAAGAGTGTTGGACCCACTTGAATACCGTGGATTAAAAACACCCCGAGTAAGATCGCACCTATGGTGGAGCCTGGAATCCCCAGCGTTAGCAAAGGTGCCATCGAAGGCCCTGACACAGCGTTATTAGCTGCTTCTGGCGCCGCGACTCCCTCTAGAGCCCCCTTGCCCCAACGCTCGGGATTAACGGCACGGCGCTTCCCCTCACCGTAGGAGATAAAAGCGGCAATAGCCGAACCCAGCCCCGGCAGTACGCCGATTGCTGCCCCTATCACCCCACCGCGCAACGCGTGTGGCAGGCAGGGTTTGTACTCTTCTAGTGTCAAGGAGTTGTCACCACTGGCATGACTGACAGCAGGTTCACTGCTCGCACTGGCGCGAGCCTCCATCTGCGCGAACACTTCACCGAGCACAAATACCCCTATCATAAGCGGCACTAAGCCAACGCCATTTGATAATTCGAACAGCCCGAAAGTATAGCGCTCCTCTCCGGAAATCGGATCGATACCTATCATCGCAATCAAAATACCAAACAGCGCCGACGCCAAGCCTTTAAGGATCGAATCGCCAATCACAGAACCGATGACAACGAAAGCGGCAAAGTAGACGCTGAAGAGCTCCGGAGGACCTAGTTTCAACGCCAGTGCCGCAATAAAGCCGACACCAATGACCAACATAACATCGCCCATCAGATCGCCAATGACGGATGAAATAGTCGCCACTTTCATCGCCTTACCCGCTTTACCTGCGCGCGCCAGCGGGTAGCCATCCAGCTGAGTCGCAGCGGAGGCTGCCGTGCCTGGGGTGTTAAACAGAATAGCCGCCATCGATCCACCGTAGCGGCCGGATTTGCCGATGACATACAGAAAGGCCAGTGCAAACAGCGCTGGCATGTGAAATGTAATGGGCAAAAGCATCGCGATAGCGGCTGAGGCTGTCAGCCCTGGAGTCGCTCCAACAACCATTCCAACAACGGCTGCCAGCAGTATCGCACCTATCAGCATTGGGTCTGTCACTACGGACAGCAGAGCGGGAAAAATTTCCATAATTACAAGTTCCCCAAGTAAGTGCCAAGATCAAACACCTCCCCATAGGGGGGATAGACGCCCAGCAAGACGAAGAAGATCACGTGAAAGAGCAGTGGGCACAACAGCGCTGCCACCAGTAGACCCAGAGGCTTTCGCACACCGAACAAATAAAGTGCCAGCGGTGCCGCCACAGCCGTCGGTAGCAAATAGCCAAAGGCGCTAAATGCACCTTGATAGCACAGCGCTAGTAAAAACAGTGACAGCACTTGGGGAAGACCCGCCGTCTGTGCCGGTTTTAGCTGTGTGCGATAGGCGCTCAATACTTCGAGCAAGCTGATCAGCCCCAGCGCAATTGCCGCTCCTAGAGGGACAATACCGGCCCAGGTTTCGCCAGGGAGCGCTTCAGGTACCTGCAGTGCTCCCCAGATGGCAAACCCACTGAGTGCACTGAGAGCGAAGGCGGGAGCATAATGTCGAATCGCCATGGGCAACCTCGTTAAAAAGCTGCGCTGCCAACCGCGTCAGCAGCGCGAACAGGTGAGACAGTTACTTTTGCAAGCTTTCAAGTAGCGGTAGCGCATCGCGCTTCATTGCACTCAAACGCGCTTTCGCCTCAGCACCTGTTTGATAGACAGGTCCGGTGCCGCGCTTTACCAGCAATTGTGCGAATTCAGGTTTTGCTGAAACCGTGTGTAATACTTGCTCCATCGCCGCCACGATATCATCGGGCGTCTCACGCGGTGCAAAGACAATCACAGGCGAGGAGATGGCGGCGAAAGGTATACCCAGCTCACCAAAGGCTGGTACATCTTTCATGATCGCATCGCGCTCTGCGCTATTGACCCCAAGTGCGCGCAACTGCCCCTCAAATCCCGCCAATTGCTGCACCCCTAAAAAGCCAAAATCAGCCTGTTCCCCAATCAGTGCAGCACGCGTAGGCCCGCCTCCTTTGTAGGGCACATCTTGTACCGCGATACCGTTGCGCTGCATAAAGCCCAAACCGCCGACAAAGTGAAAACCGCCGCGCCCGGAGTGCGCCCAGCGCAGTTTCTCAGGCTTACTCTTAGCGGCGGCCACTACATCTTCAACGCTCTGGAAAGGGCTGTTTAGCGGCACCATCAACGACGTCTGTAACAAGCCTATCTGTGCAACGAACTTAAATGATTCAAGTGCGTCTAGATCTGTTTTGCGGGTCAGTGTCGAAAGCAAGAAAGAGCCGCCTGAGGTCATCATGAACGTGTAACCATCAGCTCTCGCATTGACCGCCGCCTTGGCGCCATTAAGCCCGCCAGAACCGGGTCTGTTAACGACCACAACAGGTACTTTAAGTACATCTTTAGCTGCAGCGGCGAGTGCACGGGCATAGGCATCCGTACCGCCACCGGCTTTGTAGGGCACAATAATATTCACCGGGCGCACTGGCCACTGCGTGGCGCTAGCGTGTACGCTCAAAGCCGCGCAAGTTACCACCGCAAGCCCTGCGGCCCACTTCTTTAATCCTGAAAAGGGTGTCATAGGTATCTCCTTTTTATATTTATCTTACCCCCAACATAGCAGCCGTAAACATTTACTAATAATGCAAAAATGTTTATTTTATTTGCATAAAAGTTAAGAGTTGAGAATCCCTTTGAACATCAAAGCCCTCCGCGCCTTTCGCGCGGCCCTCAGCGGCGGCTCACTCGCAGCCGCCGCTGAAAAACTGCACCTGAGCCAACCCGCGACTAGCCGTTTAATCAGCGCACTGGAAGGTGAACTCAAACTCAAACTGTTTGATCGCAGCAATCGCAACTTGCGCCCAACACGTGAGGGGCTGGCTTTTTACAGTGAAGCTGGACGCATCCTGGACAACCTCGACGAAATTCCGCGCATCGCGGCAGACATTCGCGCAGGGCGCAATCGCCGCTTGCGTATCATCGCCATGCCTCGGGTGGCCCATCTTTTTGCAGCACCCGCCGTCGCAGACTTTCTGCACCAGCAACCTGATATCAACGTCAATTTTGATGTGCGCGCCCGGCGTGAATCCAACGAGTGGTTAGTCGGGCGAGAGTACGACATCGGCATCGGTGCCCTGCCGATCGATCATCCGCAAATAGAGACTCGCGTACTGTTACGCGCCCGCGCTGTCGCCGTCGTCCCCCGCAATCACCCCCTGGCCGAGCGCGACGATGTAGATGCCGAAGCACTGGCAGACTTTCCAGTCATTCGCCTGATGCGCGGGCTCTTGCTGCGTGATCAATTAGATGATGTCTTCAGCTCTGCAGGTATTACTGCCCGCCAGGTGTGCGATGTTTCCTCGTCACAGCTCGCCTGTCAGTTGGTTGCCGAAGGGGCGGGTATCACCCTAGCCGATGAAATTGCCTGTGCCGCCATCCCAGGTGATGAGTTGCGCACTTTGCCTTTGGTGCCTCCACGCTGGATGTCCTTTGGCCTGCTCTACCCAAAAGGCAGTGAAGATACCCCAGAGCGCGCAGCCTTCATCGCCGCGCTGACAGCGCAAGCGCAGCACTTAGCTAAGCGTTTCAAGGGAGTGGAAATAGTCAGCGCGATCTGAGCGCCTGAAGCCATTTACATTGCAAATGCCCACATAAAAACTATTAACTTCTCTTATATGTAACATCCGCATACTCTTGGGCCATCACTAGGGTGACCACAGCTGTCATCTGAACCAAACAAAGAGGGTAAGCCCATGCAAATGCCACACAACTTAACCATTCCAAACGGCGACAAAGTCCGCCCAACCTTTAGCGTCCAAGAACTGCAAAACCGCCTCGCCACGCTGCGCGCATACATGGCAGAGAACAACATCGACGCCGCGCTGTTCACCTCGTACCACAACATCAACTACTACAGTGATTTCGTCTACTGCCGCTTCGGCCGCGACTATGGACTCGTGGTCACCCAAGACAGCTACACCACTGTCACAGCGAACATCGACGGCGGCCAGCCCTATCGTCGCAACCAGCTCGGTGACAACTTGGTCTACACCGATTGGCACAAAGACAACTTCTTCTACTCGCTCAAAGGCCTGATGAAAGACGGCAGTAATATCGCGGTCGAATACGATCACATGCCGCTGGCCAATCTCGAAAAAATGAAAGCCGCCTTCCCGGCCGCTAACTTCAGCGATATCGGTGTGCCGACCATGAAAATGCGCATGATCAAGTCCGCCGAGGAAATTGCACTGATCAAGCAGGGTGCGCGTGTTGCCGACGTGGGCGGTGCCGCTGTGCGCAACGCCATCGCCGCCGGTGTGCCTGAATACGAAGTCGCCCTTGCTGGCACTCAGGCCATGGTGCGTGAAATTGCCGCCACCTACCCAGACAGCGAGCTGATGGACACTTGGGTGTGGTTCCAGTCCGGCATCAACACCGACGGCGCGCACAACCCAGTAACCAGCCGCAAGGTACAGCCGGGCGATATTTTAAGCCTTAATACTTTCCCCATGATTTCAGGCTACTACACCGCGCTGGAGCGCACCTTGTTCTGCGAATACGCCAGCGATCGTCACCTGCAAGTGTGGGAGGCTAACGTTGAAGTTCACCGCCGCGGTCTCGAGCTGATTAAACCCGGTGCACGCTGCTGCGACATCGCCGCAGAACTCAACGAAGTCTTCCTCAAGCACGATTTGCTACAGTACCGCACCTTCGGCTACGGCCACTCTTTCGGTACCCTGAGCCACTACTACGGCCGCGAAGCGGGCCTAGAGCTGCGCGAAGATGTGGAGACAGTACTGGAGCCTGGCATGGTCGTGTCCATGGAGCCGATGCTGACACTACCAGAAGGCATGGAAGGGGCTGGCGGTTACCGCGAGCACGACATTCTAGTCGTTGGCGAGAGCGGAGCGGAAAACATCACCCGCTTCCCATTCGGCCCAGAGCACAATATCGTGCGCGCCTAAGCTTTCGCTGACTTGAAGTTTTAGTAACTTGCCGCCGGGTTCGCCCGGCGGTTTTTTGTTTTTAGGGCAAGTAAAAATGGTGAAGTTAGCACCGAGCTGCGCGAAGACATCGAAACAGTACTAGCGCCTGGCATGGTACTCTCTATCAACCCCATGGAACCCTCTAGCCCCGAAGGCATGGAAGGGGCTG
>JBMZCU010000154.1:0-7898 GCA_049613705.1 Pseudomonadales bacterium
CCGGGCAGCACTTCTCCGGGCGCGGACTGTTGGATAAAAACAGCACGCTGTGGGCGAGCTGGGTGATTCAAAGCCCTGCCAAGTCGCTGTTCTACAGCGGTGATAGCGGTTACTTTTCTGGCTTTAAAGAGATTGGCGACAAGTTTGGCCCTTTCGACCTCACTATGGTGGAGACAGGTGCTTACAATGCGCTGTGGAGCGAGGTACACATGATGCCGGAAGAGAGTTTGCAGGCGCATTTAGATTTGCGCGGCAAAGTGATGATGCCGGTACACAATGGAACCTTCGATTTGGCGCTGCACGATTGGTACGCTCCCTTTGAGGCAATTGCCAGCTTGGCAGAGCAGAAGGGCGTGCCGCTGGCGACGCCTATCTTCGGCCAGGCCTATCACTTAGATGCACCCGCTCAACAGCAGCCGTGGTGGCGCGAGGTACGCTGACGCTGCGGCTCCTTTATTGCACTGTGCACGTTCGGTTGAGACTACTCGCTTCTCAGCTACTACAGCGCGAGTTCGCGGGATTCACTCGGCGTTTGCTTAATTTGAGCGTAGGCGTTTAGCGCTTGCGCCCGACCATTCTCTAAGCTAATGACAGGGTGGGGGTAGGATTCTCCCAGTGTGACACCGGCATCTTTTAGCACCTCTACAGGTGCATCCCAGGGGCGATACAGCCATTTGCTGGGCAGTGTTTTGAGTTCGGGGACGAGCGCTCTGCAGTAGTCGCCCTGAGGATCGAATTTCTCGCCCTGGGTGGCCGGGTTGAAGACTCTAAAGTAGGGTGCAGCGTCTATGCCGCTGCCGGCGACCCACTGCCATCCCGCGCTGTTGCAGGCAAGGTCGGCATCGATCAGACAATCCCAGAACCAGCTCGCCCCCAGGCGCCAATCTATACACAAGTGCTTGACTAGGAAGGAGGCGCACAGCATACGCACGCGGTTGTGTATGAAGCCTGTCTGCCACAGCTCGCGCATCCCAGCATCAACCAGCGGGTGTCCGGTTTGACCGCGCTGCCAGCGCGAGAGCTGCTGAGCGTCAGTGCGCCAGGGAAAGCGATCGAATTGAGAGCGCATGTTGTCGACGCTCATCCTCGGATTGTGAAATAGGCAGTAGTAGCTGAAATCTCGCCAGTACAGCTGGCGGATGAAGGACTCGCTGTCGTCGCTCGCCGGCAGTTGCGCTAGGGCAGCTAGAATTTGCGCAGGACTGATCTCACCCCACTGCAAGTGCGCTGACAGCTTAGAGATAACCTGCTCACTTGGGAGGTCGCGCTGTTGGCTGTAGCCTTTAAGCGCCGATGCGACTAGGCGATTGAGGTTGCGCTGCGCGCCCGCCTCTCCCGGCTGCCAGTTGGCGATTAGACGCTCGGCCCAGGGGTGATCCGGGAGCAGGGCTAGTTGATCTAGGCTGAGCGCCTGCGCATCGCGATAGAACTGCAACCCATCCACTTGTGAGTGTGGTTGGCGCTGAGGCAGGGAGCGCAACTTGCGGTAGTAAGGTGTAAAAACGCGGTAGGCGCTGGCATCGCTTTTTAGCGCGGACCAAGGCTCGTGCAGCAGCGCACCTGCAAACTGTGAATTCGCCCAACCGGCAGCTTGAAGCTGCTCTGCGATATGGGCGTCGCGCCGCAGTTGCCAGGGCGTGTAGCGGCGATTCCAGTGCACAGCTACAGGGTTGTAGCGCCGACACAGCTCGAGCAGTATCTCAAGTGGGTCGCCGCGGTAAAAGTTGAGCCCTTGTGTCTCCTGCTGCAGTGCTTGCAGCGAGTGGTGTTGCCATACCCTGCTGGCACTGCCTGTGCGGTGCAGCTGCACATTGAACGTATCCTCAATAAAGATTAAGAGCATGCGGGTGCCCCGGGCGGCGAAGAGCGCCGGATTGTCGGATAGCCGCAAATCGCGCTCTAGCCAGACGATGCTGAGCGGCGTGTCGGCTGGATGGGTGTCTAGCACGGGTATTTACCTATAGGGTGCATAGACGGAGGATAGGGCATCAGATAGCGTTGTGCTTTGGCGTAGTCGCTGCCGTATTGCTCTATGTAATGGCGCAGCAGCGCCAGCGGTGCGCTCAGTGGTATGCCGCCGCGACGATAGCTGAGAATCGTGTGCTGGATACTCTGGCGCGCGCTGCCAGGTACATCGCGCTTTAGGTAGCCGAGCAAGTGCAGCAGTGCATTGCAGTTGTTTTTGCGGCTCGCAGGTTTGGCGATAGCCGCCATGAATGTACTGAAGTAGGTGTCGATCAACCCCTGTAAATCTGCGCTAATCGCCTGGCCTAGCAACTTGCCCAGGCTGCGATAGCTCTTCTGGCAGTGAGCCATCAGCAGGTATTTGTAGCTGCTGTGGAACTTGATGAGGTTGTGCATGGACGGCGCTTGCAGTACTTCTCGGCGGAAGTGATGGTGCGCGTAGACCCGCAGCAGAAAGTTATCTAGCAGGCGGTCATCGTGCAGGCACCCTTCCTCTTCAATGGGGAGGTTGGGGTAGCGCTCACACAGCGCGCTGGCGAACAAACCGCGACCGCCGGCGGGGTGAGGATGCCCACTGGGCTGATAAACTTTGACTCTGGAAAGCCCACAGCTGGGTGAGTTCTTCATCAAAATATAACCGTCTAGCGAAGCTATGTTCGACATCTCATCTGCGCTGACGCGTTTGATCTGTGCGCTGAGGTCTTGGCTGGCGTCATCCGAGTACACCAGCGTAGGCTGCTCGGGATCACCAATCAAACGCATTGCGGGGCGTGGAATCTTAAAGCCCGCGGCGACTTCTGGGCAAAAGGGGACAAAGTCGAAGTGCTCGCTCAGGGTGTAGAGGCAGAGCTTTGACTGCGTGTGACCACCGTTAAAACGTACATTTTGGCCGATGAGGCACGAGCTGATGCCGACCGTGACTTTTGTATCTACTTCGAAAGGAGAGCGTTGAGTAGCAGTATCAGAAAGTGACATAAATCCTCCTCGGATAAGATATGAATGAGCGGGTAAAGCGTGACAGGGCGCTGTCCCTCTTTTTCAAACTTGTACAAAAAATCCTACTGTACAATTTTTATCTTGTACAGTAATATTTTCTGTACAAGTTTTTGGAGGTTTTAATGAGCAGTTCGACAGCGTCGCAGACCGAGGCATTTTCAATAGGGGTGTTGAGTGAGCGCACTCAAGTCAATACCGTGACTTTGCGCGCCTGGGAGAGGCGCTACGGATTGCTAAAACCCCAGCGCACGGCCAAGGGCCACAGGCTTTACACGCAAAGTGACATAGATACTGTCGAACAGGTGCTGGCGCTGATCAAGCGCGGGGTTCCGCTGCGCAAAATTAAGCCGTTGTTGCAGGTCGGCGAAGCTGAGCAGATGGTGCCCTTTGAACACTGGGAAGCTGATCGCTGCGCGCTGGAGGCGGCACTAGCCAGCGCCGAGCTAGACACGCTTGGGCGCGCAGTGGCTAAAGTGTTCGCCGAGTACCCCGCCAGTGCCTGCGCACAGCATTTACTGACACCTGTGTTCAAATCGCTGGCGGTGGATTCTCTGGCTCGATATCTGCTGGAATCCGCACTGCTGCACTACGCAGTCGCGCGCCTTTCGCAGCCCAAAGCAAGTGCCGTACAACTGGTGTTGATCGGCGGGGAGCAGGCCTCTAAATGGCACTTGGCACTGCTGGCAATAGCACTTGGGGACAGCGGCTGGAAAGTGCATCTGCTAAATGTTGAAGCCGGGTTAGCGCAGGTGGCAGAGCTCGCCGCGGTGCGCGAGGATGCAAAGGTCGTCTACTACCGGGACGGGCTTTGGAAGTCGTCGCAGATCGATGCGGTGACTCAGGTGCTGACAGAGTATCCGAATATCACTTTGTGCGGGACCGCGCCGGCACTGGCATCGCTGGTGGATGGAAAACGCGCCTTTGCCGATATCTGGAGCTGCGTGGCGGTTTTTTCCGAGGGGGCGAGATGAGGAGGCAACTATGAAGATATTAATTACCGGTGGTACAGGTTTAATAGGGCGCGCATTTATTGAGCGCTATCATCAGCACAGCTACACCTTGCTCACCCGAGATCCCCATCGGGCACGGGCTGCATTTGAGAAGTGCGATCTTATCAGCTCCCTGGGCGAGTTGAGCTCACTGGACGGCTTCGATGCGGTGATCAACTTGGCAGGCGAGCCCGTGATGGGCAAGCGCTGGAGTGAGCGTCAAAAGGAGCGCATCTGTACTAGTCGCTGGCGTATCACCGAGCAGTTGGTGGCGCTCTTCGCGGCTAGTGCCAAACCACCGGGTGTGTTTCTCAGTGGCTCAGCAGTAGGGGTGTACGGTAGCAGAGGTGCCGGTGTCATCGATGAGCAGACGGCGATAGCGCAGTGCGACTTCCCGACACGCCTGTGTGCGCAGTGGGAGGCGCTGGCTGAGCAAGCAGACGATTTTACACGGGTGGTGCTGCTCAGGACTGGTGTGGTGCTCAGCGCCCGCGGTGGCGCGCTGCAGAAGATGCTGCCGGCGTTTAAGTGCGCGCTGGGTGGGCGCATAGGCAGCGGCGAACAGTACATGCCCTGGATCGCGCTGGACGATCAACTGGACGCTATGGATTTTCTGCTGCGCGATGAGTGCGCCCGCGGTGCCTTTAACCTGGTATCGCCGACGCCGCAGCGCAATCGCGACTTTATTCGCACCCTGGCTGCGCAGCTAAAGCGACCAGCTGTTTTCCCCGTGCCGGCTGCACTGCTCAAAATCCTGCTCGGGGAATCCTCATCTCTGTTACTGGACTCGCAGCGAATTGTTCCCACACGTCTATCTGAGCTAGGCTTTCGTTTTACTTACCCCGAGCTGGCACCTTGCCTGGCCAAGCTGCTCAGCGCCCGCTGAGCAAAGCGGTGGTAAAACTGAAATCGCGCGTTTCAGGCGCATGTTCTGGGGAGTAGCTAATTTCGCTGACTTGGCACTCGCCTGTGTCAGCGAGCAGTACTATCGTCTTGGCGCGGGTGCCGTACTCCGGCATCTGGATGAATTGGCTCGAAAGGGCGCGCTCCCACTCCAGGCTGATACCAGTATCGGGCAGCTGGTGGTCTGGAAACACCTCTTGCTCTTGCAGGACATGCGCTAACTTCGCAGTTGTTAATGTCGCCTGATCCAGTACAGCGCGTAACTGTTCAACAGCGCGCTCTAGCTTGGGCCAGGGGGTGTTGAGTCTGGCATTGCTCAAACCGTAGATTCCTGGCGATAGCGGCCGATAGGGCTCATCACTGCTGTCGGCGTAGTAAAGCGCGTCTCGGTCGCCTGCGAGCAAGTTGTAACCACTGTAGTGCGCCTGTTGGCTGTCTGCAGCTGCGAGTTGTGATTTCAGAGTTTGTGCTGTGTCCAGCGCAGCGTTGACCAGGGCGCCGCGCGACAGCGGGTGTACGGGCTGTGCGCTTTGTACATCCCGGTAATTGGTAAGTGCTGCAAAACGTCCTTGTGTATTAAATCCCAGCCAAGTACCGCCCGCACTGAGGTCGCGCCCGGCTAGTAGATTAGGTTTATCCTCCCAATAGTGCATAGCTTGGCTGGGGCGCGTGAAGAACTCATCGCGGTTGGCAACCAAAATGAGAGGATAGGAAGGGTGTTGTCTGTAGGCAAAAGAGATCAGGCACATGTAAGTTGAGGCTGCAAACTGCTGAAAGAAATTCACTCAAGATACTGTATAATGCGCCAGTTTTGAATCTGTAGTTTTTGTTGATTGCACGGGAGAGGCGGCGCTAATGCTGACCACATTGATTTTATATTTAGTGTTAGGAGCCGCGGCAGGTGTAACAGCCGGTCTATTTGGTATCGGCGGAGGGCTCTTGATTGTTCCTGTGCTCATCATCGTGTTTGAGCTTCAAGGTGTGTCTGAGCAGGTGCTCACGCATGCGGCAGTAGCGACGTCCCTGGCCACAATTGTCGTTACCTCTATAAGCTCGGTTATGGCGCACCACAAGCGCGGCGCTGTATTGTGGGCACTGGTAAAACCTTTGAGCGTCGGTATTGTCATAGGCGCGGTGCTAGGCGTTAAGACAGCGGCACTGCTTGAAGGTGCGCACTTGCAGGTGGTCTTCGGATTGTTTGCATTGGCGGTTGCCGCGCAGATGGCATTTGGTTTTAAGCCCAGCCCAGGGGAGAGTTCTCCGAGGGGCACGCTATTAGTTAGTGCTGGCGGCATCATTGGTTGGGCCTCGGCCATATTTGGCATTGGCGGAGGGACATTGAGCGTGCCTTTTCTGACGTGGAAAAAGGTGCAAATGCAGCAGGCGGTGGCGACGGCTGCTGCCTGTGGGTTACCGATTGCTCTGGCCGGAGCATTGACTAATATCTACCAGGGCTGGGGCGAAGTGCAAATGCCGGAATACAGCTTGGGCTATATTTATCTGCCGGCGTTTGTCGGTATTGTGATAGCTAGTACTCCCTGTGCAAAACTGGGGGCGCGTTTGGCACACAGTCTACCCGCTGACAAATTGAAGAAAATATTTGCGCTCTTCCTGCTGTTTATTGGATTGCGCCTGCTTTTAAGTAACTTAATTTAAATGCCGCATAGTCATATAGCTCTCGCTGTATTGAGCTGTTGAGTAAAAGGGAATAAGGAAATCGTTATGTGGGTTCACCAAATAGATCCGATTGCACTGGATCTGGGATTTATGCAAATTCATTGGTACGGTTTGATGTACTTGGTTGGGTTTGTGAGTGCGCTGTTACTGGGAAACTACTGCGCGGCACGCCCGGATTCCGGCTGGAATAAAGACCAAGTCTCCGACCTGATTTTTTGGGGCGCCATGGGGGTGGTCATTGGCGGGCGCTTTGGCTATGTACTGTTTTACAACTTCGATCAATTCCTCGCCGATCCACTGTGGCTCTTTGCGGTTTGGGAGGGAGGGATGTCATTTCACGGTGGCTTGCTCGGTGTGTTCCTCGCCTTTGTGCTGTTTGCGCGTAAAACAGGTAAACAGCTCCATCAGGTTGCCGACTTTATGGCGCCGTTGATCCCGATAGGTCTCGGTGCTGGCAGAGTGGGTAATTTTATTGGAGGAGAGCTCTGGGGCCGTGCTACTGAAGTGTCTTGGGGTGTGGTTTTTCCGCGTGCAGGGGATGTCGCGCGCCATCCGTCCCAGCTTTACGAGGCCTTTTTAGAGGGGGTGGTAATGTTTGCGGTGCTCTGGCTGTACGCTAGCAAGCCGCGCCCGGCATACGCTGTGTCTGGTATGTTTCTGGTGCTATACGGAGTGTTTCGCAGTATTGTTGAATTCTACCGCGAACCGGATGCGCATATAGGATTTGTCGCCTTTGGCTGGATGACGAAAGGGCAGCTGCTGTCGCTGCCAATGATTATAATCGGTGCGGTGATGATCTTCTTCGCCTATAGACGTTGTAGAGCAGTAAAACACTAGGAGAATAAGGTGCAGCAATATTTAGATTTACTTCAGGAAATTGCCTTTGACGGCGTCGATAAAGGCGATAGAACAGGGACAGGCACACGCTCGGTTTTTGGTCGCCAGCTTCGCTTTGATCTGAGTGAGGGGTTTCCGCTGCTGACAACAAAAAAAGTTCATATGAAGTCAGTGATTTACGAGCTGCTGTGGTTTTTGAAGGGCGAAACAAACAATAACTGGCTGCGCGAACAAGGCGTTAGCATATGGAATGAATGGGCCTTAGATGATGGTGATTTGGGGCCTATCTACGGCAAGCAGTGGCGTTCTTGGGCTTGCCCAGATGGTTCGACAATAGATCAGATTGGCGAGTTGCTTCAAATGATTCGCGAAAAGCCAAACTCACGTCGCCTGATTGTCAGTGGCTGGAATCCAGCAGATTTACCCGATGAACGGCTCAGCCCACAGGAAAACGTGCGCCGTGGACGGGCAGCGCTACCGCCCTGCCACACGCTGTTTCAGTTCTATGTCGCGCAGGGTAAGTTGAGTTGC
>JBMZCU010000155.1:0-7879 GCA_049613705.1 Pseudomonadales bacterium
CAGTCTGCAAGCAGATCAAGATAGTCGTAGAAATCGGGCGTGGCGCGGGGCATCACCAAGAGCGAAGTGGCGATCTCGGCCTCGGTAACACATTGAATGCGCTCTAGCTCCGCGAGGAAGAACTGCTGTAAGCCTACTGTCTCCTCGGCTTGGGTGAGGGCGTAGTGCAAGCTTGCTTGCTTGATGACGGGGGCTGCGAAGGGGCAGAGGTTCAACCCGACGACGATTTTTTCTATCCATTGACGGCTCTGCGCCAGCTGCTGTTCACTTGTCTGTTCCATGGTGTTCTCTACTGACATCTTTTTTACTGCTTGAGCGTATTGTATTACACTGCGTGCGGTTTAAAACGTTTTGGAGCTATTTGGCTGTGCGGCGCGCGCTTGAACCTTATGAAGGCGCTGTATTTAGCCCAGTTACGCTCTGTTCCAATTGCTTTTCTTTTTTGGAGTGCCAGTGCAAGCGGCCCTATCACAGATCAACTTCGATACTCGCTGGACTACCTTTCGTCGCCCTAACAATCTGCAGGCCCCGAGGCCTTGGCGCAGTTGGCTGTGTGATCGAGGCTCACTGACCGAGCATCTGATCGCGGCGAGCGATGGTGACTTTGACGTGCAAGTGCAGCGTCAGCAGTGGCTGGTGCCGAGTCGCAGCGAAGCGAAGATACTGGGGTTGAAGAATCGTCAACTGGCGCTGGTACGTGAAGTAAAGCTCTGCGGAGGCGGGACGCCCTGGGTGTTCGCGCGCACGGTAATCCCCGTTACGACGCTCACCGGGCGGCAGAAGCAGTTCAGTCAGCTGGGTAATCGCTCATTGGGAACGGTACTGTTTAACGACCCCAGCATGCGCCGCGGCGCCTTTCAAATTAGCCGCTTGACGGCTAGCACGGGTGAGCGTCTATGGGCCAGGCGCTCACTGTTTTATCTCGACAACAAACCGCTGTTAGTGTGCGAAGTCTTTTTAGCGCCCGTCGCAGCACTGGGTTATCAGCCACCCCTGCTGCCTAGCGGTAAAGTCTAGCCCGGCAAAGAGCTGTAGTGCTGGGCGAGGGATTCACTTACAATCCGTATTTTGCATCCAACGGATAGATACGTGAAGAGTTCAGCCATTAAAGACCGCCTGCAAATCTATGTCGCCCTGACACGCTTTGACAAGCCAATCGGTAGCTATCTACTGCTCTGGCCGACGCTCTGGGCACTGTGGATCGCAACCCAAGGGCAGCCGGATATCGGGCTTGTCATTGTGTTTACCTTAGGCGTTTTTCTAACGCGCTCCGCCGGTTGTGTGATCAATGACTTTGCCGATCGCAAGATCGATGGCAGTGTCAAACGCACGGCTCAGCGGCCGTTAGCGACGGGGAAAGTCTCAGCAAAAGAGGCCTTAGTGCTCTTTGCGGTCTTGATGCTGCTGGCGTTTGTGCTGGTGCTGACCACGACCAACAGCATGACGGTCTACATGTCGTTCGCGGCGCTCTTTCTGGCATCGCTCTATCCCTTTATGAAGCGCTTCACACATTTGCCTCAGCTGGTGTTGGGGGCTGCATTTGGCTTCGGTATACCTATGGCGTTCACCGCGACGCAGGAGCAGATCCCGCTGGTGGCTTGGCTGATTTACTTTGCTAAAATCGCGTGGACAGTGGCTTATGACACTATGTACGCTATGGTTGATCGCGACGATGATCTGAAAATTGGCGTCAAGTCGACGGCGATTCTCTTTGGCGACTGGGACAAGGCGATCAATGGCGTACTGCAGTTAGTGACCCTAGTACTACTTGTATGGGCGGGGCTGGAGGTGCAATTGGGACTGGCTTATTACACAGGGTTGGCCGCGATGGCCGGGTTGTTTGTCTATCAACAGTACTTGATTCGCAACCGCGAGCGCGAGCCCTGTTTTAAGGCGTTTTTGAATAACCACTATGCCGGTCTGCTGGTCTTTATTGGTATTGTGATCAGCTACTTGTGACACAGTGATACGGCGATTTAGCGCTTTTTTTACAGCTGTAACATTTATGTCATAAAATTGTTTTGTAATACATGAGCAAAGCGTTTACTCAATGTTGAGGCTGTATTATGTCGGATGCAAAACAGATACTTATCGTAGATGACGAAGCTGCTATCAGGGAAATGATCGCAGTGGCGCTCGAGATGGCGGGCTATCACTGCCTAGAGGCGGACAATGCCCGCACGGCGCACAGTATTATTATCGATCGAAAGCCCGATATGGTGCTGCTCGATTGGATGATGCCCAACATGAGTGGCATCGAGTTAGCCAGGCGCTTGCGCAGCGACGATGTCACCGCCGATATTCCAATTATTATGCTTACGGCCAAAGGTGAGGAAGATCACAAAATTCACGGCTTGGAGGCGGGGATTGACGATTACATCACTAAGCCTTTCTCCCCACGCGAGCTGGTTGCACGTTTAAAAACGGTGTTGCGCCGCGCCACGCCTAAAGGGATCGACCAGATTGTCAGCGTCGACTCTCTCGTGTTAGATCCCGTGTCACACCGCGCTACGTCTGATAATCAACCGCTAGACCTTGGACCGACTGAGTATCGTCTGCTGCAGTTTTTTATGACGCACCAAGACCGCGCCTACAGCCGTGCTCAGTTGCTCGATATGGTGTGGGGCGGTAATGTCTACGTTGAGGAGCGAACCGTCGATGTGCATATTCGTCGCCTGCGCAAGGCATTGGGCGAGCGCCACGACTACTTAGTGCAGACAGTGCGCGGCACTGGCTACCGTTTCTCCACCCAGATAGCCTGAGTGCAGGGTATCACTGAGAGTGAGCGAGCATAGTGCATAAAAATATATACAGCGCCAGCACCAGTTTAATGCTCTATTTGAGTGTGTTTTTCGTGCTCGGTGCTATGTTTGGCAATATAGGCTGGGGCTTAGCTTGTGGCGCTATTGTGTGGTCTGTGCTGCAGATACGTGAAATCAATAAACTCCAAACTTGGCTGCAGCAGGGGCTGACTAAAGAACTCCCTGAAAGCACCGGTTTTTGGGGCGGCATTTTTGATGAGCTAGCCAGAATCCGCAAAAAGCAGCGCCGTCGTGATCGTGATCGCCGCGATGTGATTATCCGTTTCCAGCAGACCTCTGCCGCGCTGCCGGACGGTGTTGTCATTATCAATGCGCAGCGCAACCTAGAGTGGTGGAACCGCTCTGCCGAGCGCTTGTTAGGCCTCAAAGTGAAATCTGATCAGGGCAAGCCCGTGTTCAATTTGCTGCGCGATCCGCGTTTTATCCGCTATGTTCGCCAGGGTGATTATCGTGAGCCACTGCTGTTAAACAGCCCCTATCGCAGTGAGTTGAAGCTAGAGTACAAGATCACCCAGTTTGCCAAGTCAGACTTGCTCCTCGTCGCTAGGGATATCACCCGGGTGTCACGCCTGGAACAGACGCGCCAAGACTTCGTCGCTAATGCCTCCCATGAGCTACGCACGCCGCTGACAGTGATTCGCGGCTACTTAGAGACCTTTCTCGACCAACAGCTCGAGCCTCCATTGCACCGTGCGATGAGCCAAATGCAGTTACAGTCCAACCGCATGGAGAGTTTAGTCGAAGACTTACTTTTGTTGTCGCGTCTAGATTCTGGCGATTATAACAGTGAAGAGTCCCCGCTTAATATGTGTATCACTCTACAGGGGATTGTCAGAGCGGCGGAGCAGCTGGGTAGAGACAAAACGCAGGAGATAACGCTTGCGTGTGATGAGCAGGTCTATTTGCTCGGACGTGAGAGTGAGCTGTACAGTGCGTTTTCAAACTTGGTTTACAACGCGGTACGCTACACGCAAGCCGGCGGGCGCATCGATATTCGCTGGTGGCGCGATGAGCGCGGTGGCTATTTTGAAGTGGCGGATAATGGCCCTGGAATAGACTCTATCCACTTAGACCGTCTGACTGAGCGCTTTTATCGCGTCGATGATGACCGCTCCGCTAAAACAGGGGGCACAGGCCTTGGGCTGGCGATTGTTAAGCATGTACTCAATCGCCACAATGCCAAGTTGGACATCGCCTCAACACCGGGGCGCGGCAGTACTTTCTGCTGCCACTTTCCACTGGAGAAGCTAAAGGACGCCGGTTAGGTGATCTATCACCCTACTTAAACACCCCACTGAACACCCCTATGAATCAGTGCTTGCCTGATCTGCGAATTCGTCTATCCAGTAGAGAGTTGCCCCGATAACAGCTGTGGGCATCATGAGCAGATTGAGTAGCGGAATCATCATACCCAATTGGACGAGGGCGCCGAAACCGATCGCGCTAAAGCGCTGGCGCTTTAAAATGCGGCGCATCTCGCGAAAGCTCACCTTGTTGTTGTCCATTGGGTAGTCACAGTACTGGATGGCCATCATCCAAGCGCCAAAGAGAAACCACAGCAGCGGGGCAGCCAGGTTCACTACGGGGACAAAACTGAGAATAATCAGCAGCGCAAGGCGTGGCAAGTAGTACGCGAGCTTAGCAAGCTCACGGCCGATTGTGCGCGGCACGATGGCCAGAATTTGGCTCCAGCTCTCCTCCTCGAGTTGGCGCCCGGCAACAAGTTGTTCCACTTTCTCAGAGAGAATGCCGTTAAAAGGAGCCGCGATGAGATTGGCGACCACGTTAAAGCTGTAGTAGACACCCAACAGCGCAGTGACCGCAAACAGAGGGTAGAGCAGGAACTCCAGGAAGGACAGCCACTGTGGCAGGTAGCTCATCCAGCTGGTGATCCAGTTCGGCAGATGGTTAAAAAGAACGAAGAGCGCCGCACTAAATAGCAGGATGTTGACGATGAGTGGGATAATAATAAAAGGGCGGATGCTCTTTTCGCTAAGTAGACCGAAACCGCGTACGACGTAGCGGCTGCCGTTGACAGGATTACTGATCATAAAACCTCCTACTGCTGACTACAGAAGTAAATATGCTGCTTGAGCAGGAAGCGGCAACCCTCGCCGTTGACGTTGACATCCCAGCAGCGATCTTTGAGCCACTGCTTGGCATCTTTGCTCAATTTCTCTGAGTAGGCTGGAACACCGTCGCAAAAGCCCTCACTCGCAGCGGCGCTGTTGAGGCAGGATTTCAAAAAAACAGCTTCGTTAACGGTGCACTCAAAGCCCAAGCAGCTACCGAATTGAGAGAGCGTTTGGCTCAGGCAGCTATCTTGATTACCGCTTTGGCCAAAGCGCTGGCCGCGCTCAGTAAACTCGGCTTTTTGCTGTTGGCGCTCGGCGTTGAATTGTGCCAGCCACGTCTCGTGGTTAAAGGCGAAATAGGTACTTGCAGCTACAAGGAGCAGCGCGATAGAGAGGAGTATTTTTTTGCTTTTGCTCACGACTGGGGGCTCAAGATTGCGGGTTTCTATTGGGGCGGTAAAGGCCGATGATACACATGAAAAGACCGACGACAGCAATTAACATGGCGCTATTCACCAGCACTGCGTGGCGCGCCATGAAAGGTAGAAAGGGGTGTGAACCCTGCTGCATATCGCATGCTTGAGCACTGTAGTTAAAGCTGCCGCCAGCTGCGAGACAGTCCGAAATAGCGGTTTGCTCAGGGAGGTAGAACCCCATTAGCAGCAAGCAGGGGGCAACGAGTAAAAAGAGTCCGATTTTTATCACAACAATTCCCGTTACACGCAGATGCCGATGTTGCTGAACCCTTCGTTGTGGGCGAGCTCTTTGAGCGACTTAATAAGTGCTTTATCTAAGGTTTTAGCTGTCATTAGGCGCTCGAGCACTTCCTGCTGGAAGTCGTCTTCCTGTGCCATCAACTCGTGGGTGCTAATGAGGCGCATAACATCGGCGTCAGACATCTGATCATCTGCCTGGGTGACTTCGATAAAGCCTGCAACCGTTTCGCGCGAGAGCTGGGAGATAGTCACGGCCTCCTCGGCGTCTTGTTCGAGGATACAGTTGAGCGTTGCATGCAGACACGTAATCGCGTCCAGTGCTGGTGTGACACCGTACATGTCGTAATCGTCGACATCGGGCATGTTGTCTTCCACTTTGCCCAACTGCAGCGTAAAGTTCATCTGCGCGCCACCGGGTACCAGGGACTGCCAGGCACCATCGAGTACGGTCGCCATCTTTTGGGCATCACCAAAGTCGACAATGTTGCTAAACAGGGCAAAATTGGGAAACTGGCGCTGCGCGACGGCGGTGCAAAAGGCGGCCAGTTTCGCCGCATCGAGTTGGCGCAATTGAGATTCTAGCAATTGGGTATGATTCATCTAAGCTATCCAGTCGTACGTGTGGGAAGACAAGGTTATTGTAAGGTTTTTTTAACGGCGGCACATCTTTAATCCGCGCAGAAATTAAACACTGGCGTGGACTTTGCTTTTCGCGGGGCCCATTGGGGCCATAGTGTCGTGATAGTTGGCATTCTAGTCTGAAAATCTAGTGCTATAATCGCGATATCTCAGGGTATTATTAGAGATGTCCATAATAATTCTAAAAGGTAGATAGACGACATTGAACGCCAGTAACCTCTTGAAGTCCATTGCTGAAGAGCGCGAGAAGCTGCGCAAGTCAGAACAAAAAGTAGCCGATTTCGTACTCGAGCATCCCGATGATGTGATTCATATGCGCATTGTTGATTTAGCGGCAAAGGCGAATGTCAGTGAACCTACCGTGGTGCGCTTTTGTCGCGCGCTACACTACGACGGTTTTCAAGACTTCAAGCTTACTTTGGCACAGGGGCTGGCAAGTAACCCAAGCTTTGAGCAGTTCACTCTGGACAGCGCCGATACGGTGCAAGACTTTCAGCACAAAATTTTTGATTCGATGATTGGTAATTTAATCAATATTCGCGATCACTTGGACCCTGTGTATCTAGAGCGGGCAATCGGAGCGCTGGTCGCTGCACGGCGCATTGAGTTCTACGGCTTCGGCGCCTCGGCAGCGGTGTGCTCCGATGCACAGCACAAGTTCCACCGCCTGCAGATTTCAGCCGCGGCTTACTCGGATCCTCACATGCAGATAATCTCTGCCGTGACGATGAACGAGCAAGATGTGGTTGTCGCAATATCCCAGACCGGACGCACTAAAGACATGTTGCACGCCGCGAAGTTAGTGCGCGAGACAGGAGCGACCCTGATCACGTTGTGTCCTGGAAATACGCCGCTGGCAGAGTTGGCCAGTATTTCAATCCCCGTCGATTTAGAGGAAGACAAGGATCTGAGCGCGTTGATGTCCTCGCGTGTACTCCACCTGGTTGTGATGGATGTGCTCGCAGTCGGTGTGGCGATGAAACTTGGCCCTAGGGTGCTCGACCACCTCAAGACAATAAAACGCAGCTTGCGCAACTTACGCCAGAACGATAAACGCAGCTTTCAGCCGCGCCGCGATTAAAGCGTAGCGCTTGCTGCAGTGTGTCGTCTAACACAGACAAGCTGTGCCTTGCAGCGACTTTCTCACGCCTTAAAAGCTTCATTAAACTGTCATTTTGGCCCGCTATGCTGCCGGTGTTGACTTTGATTGAAGTTTGAACAATGATTAGTGGCGAAAACTTACATCAGTCTAAGGATTAGCGACGGGTAAGCTCTTTTCCCGCCGCGGTATTTTTGTTTGATATGAGGAAGTACGGCTATGTTGGACCAGAGAATGGAAGAGCGCAGTGATGCTCACACTGAGGTGATCAATACACTGTTAGGTTACGAAGACAACGAGAAGAACAAAAATAAGCAATTGGCCTCCCAGCGCTTACTCGCAGCCAGGCGCGCCATTGAAGAACACCGAGAATTACGCGAGTTACAGCAAGACCTTGAAGACTCCTGGCTGCTAGAAGACTAACCCTTTTTTCGTCGCGCCGTCAGTTTTACTGGCGGCTCACCAAGTTGCGTGTCACACCTGCTCAGCTGTGCATTAGGCAGCGTTTCCCCTTAGTAAACCTCAATT
>JBMZCU010000156.1:0-7847 GCA_049613705.1 Pseudomonadales bacterium
TTGAAAAACAGCACTGATTAAACTCTCTAATCTACTGATTCAAGCGCTGTATTGAAAAATCTTTGCAGCGTTTTTTAGTGGCCCCTCATAGCGAACGCGCTTAAATTAATGACAGTTAATACATAGTCAACACAGATGGTGTTGTATTTTCTTTATTGGGCGAATATGCTTGCCGCACAAAATTCGTGTGCGATAGGTGCAGGCGGCCAGTCTTAGTGTGGCGCGCTTGATAATTGGGAAGCCGGTGTGAATCCGGCGCTGCCCCCGCAACGGTAACTACAGCAAGAGGCCTGACTGCACTGCAGCTTAGGCCTCTGTCAGAGGAGTGACAATACCACTGGGCGCAAGCCTGGGAAGGGTCCCTCTGTGGCACATGCCTGCTGTTAAGCCCGGAAACCAGCCTGACGCACTCCCAACACAATCGCGGTGGGCGGTTCTGGGCTATAAGACTGAGTACTTTTCCGGTTCGGCTTCGCTGCGCCTGTAACGTCTCCGTTTTCTCCTAGGCGTGCCTGTCCGTGTGCAATTTGGTAGCACATGGCACAGACAAATCAACAAATCTCTTCAGCACCGTGGCGGTACTGCCCGTGAGCGCTGCAGCACTACTCGATGTCGAGGGGCTCAGTGTGCGCGGCCAGGCGCATCAGTTGCTGCTCGACAACGTCAGCTTCCAGCTTGAACCCGGCGAAGTAGTCGGTGTACTCGGCCCCAATGGGGCGGGTAAAACCACACTGTTACGTTGCCTTTTTGGCGCACAGAGCCCGCACCTGGGCACTGTGCGTTTTAGCGGCTGTGATATCAAAGCGATGAGTGCGCGCCAGCGCGCTAAGCGCATAGCGGCAGTTACTCAGGAAACCCCCGGGGACTTTCAACTCAGTGTGCGCTCGGTGATTGCCACAGGGCGAACGCCTCACCAGCACTGGTTGAGTGGACGAGATCTCGAAGGTGCTGAGGTAATTGCGCAAACAGTGGAGCGCTTTAAGCTGGCGCATTTGCTGGATAAGGATATCGACCAACTCTCCGGTGGTGAGCGCAAACGGGTGATGATCGCTCGGGCCCTGGTGCAGCAGCCTCAGCTGCTGGTACTCGATGAACCGTGCAATCACTTAGATATCGAACACCAATTGAGCTTGATGCGGCAACTGCGCGAGCTGCCTGTTTCCTGCTTGGTCTCTCTGCACGACTTCCACTTGGCGGCGCGCTACTGCGATCGCCTGATCGTGCTAAATCGAGGCAGAGTAGTAGGTGCAGGAAGCCCGGAGCAAGTACTCACTAGCGATTTGTTTGCCAGTATATTTGGCGTCTGTGCTACCCCCTACCAAAACCCCTGGTCCGAGTGGTCATTCTATCCGCGCGAAGCGCTGGGTAGGGCTCACACACTGTAAACATCTTTGGAGAAACTATGAAAACCATAAAAACGGCTGCGGCACTTTTACTATCGGGCTTTGCGAGTCTAGGTCACAGTGCGGCTTTTCCCGTCACTGTCGAGAGCTGTGGCCGCGAGGTAACGTTCGAGCAGGCACCGCAGCGCGCGGTGATCCATGATCAAAACATGAGCCAGATGGCGTTTGCGCTCGGTTTACAACCGCAGATTACCGGGCTGACGGGGATCACTGGCTGGTACAAGACCTCGCCTGAGTTCGACGCGCAACGCGGCGATATCCCGGAGCTGGCGGAAAAGAACCCGAGCATCGAAAACCTGATTGCCGCAGAGCCGGATCTGTTCTTCGCCGGTTGGAACTACGGTATGCGCGTCGACGGTGAGCTGACGCCGCAGCGCCTCGCTGATTTTGATATCTCCGTGCTAGAGCTCTCTGAGTCTTGTGTGCACCTGACCAAGTCTGGGCCCGATGCGACGATGGATCTACTCTACAGCGACATGCTGCGTCTGGGTAAAGTGTTCGGCGTCAGTGACAAGGCTGAAGCTTTGGTAGCGCAGTGGAAGGCGCGCCTGGCAGAGGTGTCTGAAAAGATGCAGGGCAAGCCTGCGCCAAAGGTCTTCCTCTACGATTCGGGCGAGGACAAAATCTTTACCGCTGGACGTTTTGGTATGCCCACGGCGCTGATTCGCGCCGCCGGTGGGGAAAACGTGATGGATAACATAGACACTAGCTGGGGCAAAGTGGGTATTGAAGCTGTGATGGACGCCCAACCTGAGTTCATCGTGCTGGTGGACTACCAAAAAGGCGGCTGGAAGGCCTCTTGGGAGTTTCTGCGCAACCACCCTGTGCTCTCTACACTGGATGCGGTTAAACACGAGCGCTTTTTACCGCTCGAGTACGGCGAGATCACGCCGGGCCCGCTCAACATAGGTGCGGTGGAGAAGCTCTCAGCTAAGCTAGCGGCACTCAGCGCGCAGTGAAGTTATCGAAGTCGCTAAGTATTGCCGCAGCGCTGCTCGCGGCAATTGCAGCGCTCGCCGTGCTGGGGGTGATCACAGGTGTCAGCCAGATCAGCGCTGCCCAGGCGATCAATATCCTGCTGCAGGGGGCCGGTGTCGAGCCGCTCTTTGACACGGCGCCCTGGCGCAAGTCGCAGGCAGTGATTATCACTGAGCTGCGCGCGCCTCGAGTGGTCCTGGCGCTACTCGCCGGGGCTGGTCTTGCTGTCTGCGGTGCAGCGCTGCAGGCGGCGACGCGTAATCCGCTGACCGACCCCTTTCTGCTGGGAGTGTCTTCTGGTGCCTCACTGGGCGCGGTGCTGGTGATTACCCAGCTCGGTGCCTTTCTCGGCACTTACACGCTGCCGCTGTTTAGCTTCGGCGGCGGGCTACTGTCCTTCGCTCTACTACTAACACTGCTGCGCCGACCGGCTAATCAGCGCCCCGATCGCTTGATTCTGGCAGGCGTTGCTATCTCCTTTTTGTTGATGGCAGCGACTAATGGTCTGATCTTCTTCGGCGATCAGCGCGCGGCGCAGTCTATTGTCTTTTGGATGCTCGGTGGCTTTGGGTTGGCGCGCTGGGACTTGTTGGCCCTGCCTGCTGGGCTGATTGTGGCGGGTATTGTCGTGCTGTTGTGGCAGGCGCGCAATCTCAATGCGCTGATGATGGGGCAGGAGAGTGCGGCGGCACTAGGGCTAGAAGTTAACCGTGTGCGCGGTATGATTTTGCTGGTGGCCACACTCGTGACTAGCCTGATTGTCTCCCTCAGCGGTACGATTGGCTTTGTCGGCCTGGTTGTACCGCACATTGTGCGTACTTTTGTCGGCGGTGATAATCGTATTCTGCTGCCACTGTGTGTACTGGCCGGTGCCGCGTTTATGTTGGCAGCAGATATCGTCTCGCGGCAGCTCATTGCGCCGCAAGAGCTGCCTATAGGCATTATTACCGGTGCCATCGGTGGTGCCTACTTCTGTTACTTACTGCTGCGACGCTAACGCTTCGCTCTTCTCTCGGGTGCAGTGATCACTGCACCCAGCACTTTCTCTTTCATTCTGGCTCTATGCATTAAAAACGCACTTGAAAACAATTAACTTGTTAAGTATATTTGGATTTATATAGTTTTTTATATAAATATCAATGTAACTCGTTGTTGATATTTTGGAGAAAGTTTTGAAACACACAGCTAGTGATATGCCGAGTGCCGGCGACATTACCAAACGTATTAGTTTTGCGCTTCACACAGCCTCGCGACTGGTGAAACAGGCCTCTGTCGAACAGCTTAAAACGCTGGAGCTGACTCAAGCGCAGTGGCGCGCACTGTCCGGGGTGTGCACACAGCCCAGTGCGACTTTGCAGCAACTCACTGCGTTTGCGCAGATCAGCCAACCGCTGTTGAGCCAGGCAATCAAGGCGCTCGAGGGGCGCGGGCTAGTTGAGCGTCGGCGCGATGAGAGCGACAAGCGCAGCAGTTTGATTGTGGCGACAGCAGCTGGGATGGACTGCTACCGCGAGGCTTACGCGGCAATGATGAAAGTCGAAACACAGATTAATGAGGTACTGGGTCCCAGTGACAGCAAAGTGTTTAAAGCGCTGCTTGATCGCCTGGTCGAGGAATTAGATTGAGAGGAGGTATTCGGTGAGTGAATATAACATAGGTAAATCGATCGCAGATGTCAGCGCGGCAGCGGGAGAGCAGCAGATACACAAGCTGTCGTCCAACGAGAACCCCTTCGGAGCTTCGCCTCTGGCACAGCGCGCGATTACCGACACGCTGGCGTCGCTAAATTACTACCCGCCACGTACTGACAGCGCTATCACTGAGGCGCTAGCTGCGCATTTTGGGCGTGGTTTAACAGCGGCGAACTTCGTCACCGGTAACGGTGCGGTAGATCTTATCAACCTATTGGAGAATGCCTGCTTTGAGTCTGCGCAGTCCAATAGCGTGGTGATTTGCCCGCCTTGCTTTGGCTCCTACGCGGCGACAGCTAAGCTTAAAGGTGCCACTGTGATCGAGCATCCACTCAATCCTGAAACCTTTGAACTTGAATTAGAAGGGTTGCAGGCGGCGATTACCGACGACACTCGCCTGCTCTACCTGTGCAACCCCAACAACCCTACCGGCAGCTATTTCGACCAGGCGAGCTTGCAGCGCGTGCTGGACATTCTACCCGCGCACGTGACTTTAGTTTACGACGAGGTCTACTACCACTACGCCACCGAGTTCGAGATGCCAGACGCCCTGGGAGCTGTGCTCGAGGGAGCTAATTTGGTGATACTGCATAGCTTCTCCAAGGCATACGGCTTGGCGGGGCTGCGCATGGGCTATGCGATTGCCAGTGAAGCGATCATCGCCAAGCTGAGTGCGCGCAAGTTGAGTTTTCAGAACGACAGTGTGAGCTTGGCGGCGATGCAGGCCGCACTCGGTGATACCGAGTTTCTCGCTAAAACCGTGGACAACAACACAGAGCAGCGCGCTTGGCTGCGCGAGCAAATGTCGCAGCTGGGGCTTAAGTTCTGGCCGAGTCAGGCTAACTTTATCTGTTTTGAAGCGCCCGCTGGGCGCAGTGCCGCCGATATTGTCGAGCGCTTGATCAGTTTTGGGGTCATGGTGCGCGGCGCCTTTATCTACCCAATCACATTCGTGTCAGCGTCGGCCTGCCCGCCGCCAATGAGCGATTTATCGAGGCGATGCAGCAAATTGTGGCAACGCTAGCGCAGGAGGAAAAATGATGCAGCATTTAACAGGGGGCGAAGCGGCTGTTGAGAGTTTACAGCGCCACGGTTTGAAAACACTGTTTTGTATCCCCGGGGTGCAAAATGACTGGTTTTTCAATGCACTCTACGATCGCGGGGAAGGCATTCGCGTCATCCATACCCGCCACGAGCAGGGCGCGGCTTACATGGCGCTTGGCTACGCCCAGGCCAGTGGCGATGTCGCTATGTTCAATGTAGTGCCCGGCCCTGGCTTACTCAACGCATCGGCGGCGCTCTCCACCGCCTATGCGCTCAACGCCAAAGTGTTCTGCCTTACCGGACAGATTCCCTCTAAAGCGATCGGCCGCGAGCAGGGCGTGCTTCACGAGATCAACAATCAGCTGGATATTCTCAAATCCCTGACCAAGTGGGCTGAGCGCGCCTACAGTGCCAATGAAATCCCTAAGTTGATAAACGAGGGCTACCGCCAGATGCACTCTAACAGCCCGCGCCCAGTGGCGGTTGAGATCCCTATGGATGTGCTGCAGGTTAAAGGGCCTGTGGAGATGCCTGAGATAGATACGCACTACGACGCGCCGCCGCTCGATCACGAGCAACTGGTGAATTTGGCTCAGCGTCTGGCTAAAGCCGAGCGGCCGATGATTTTTGTCGGCTCAGGGGCGCAGGGTGTAAGCCCAGAAATCACTGAACTTGCCGAGCGTTTACAGGCCCCCGTTATCGGTTATCGCACAGGCAAGGGTATTTTGGATGCCCGTCACTACCTCTCGCTGCAGCAGCCGGCGGCCAAAGATTACTGGATGAAGGCCGATGTGGTGCTCACCGTGGGCACTAATATGCGCGTACCGGCGCAGAAGTGGGCCAAGAAGCACATGCCAGAGGTGCTGCGTATCGATGTTGACTCGCGCAGCCACAGCAAGTTTATCCAACCGGCACTGGCAGTGACTGCGCGCGCAGAACAGGTGCTGCCCGTCGTACTGCAAACGTTGGCGCAGCTAGGCACACAGGCGCCGAGCCGCGAGGCGGAGCTGACAGCTATTCGCGCCGCGTGGGATGAGAAAGTCTCCGTGCTCGAGCCCCAGCTGAGCTATCTCAAGATTATCCGCGAAGAGTTGGGTGAAGACGGTATTTTTGTCGACGAGCTGACCCAGGTGGGTTTTGCCAGCCGCATTGCCTACCCCGCTTACAAACCGCGCACTTACATCACCACGGGCTACCAGGGAACGCTGGGCTACGGCTTTCAGACGGCGATTGGGGTCAAAGTCGCCAAGCCCGATGTGCCTGTGATTTCAGTCTGTGGCGACGGTGGTTTTATGTTCGGTGTGCAGGAGTTGGCAACAGCGGTGCAGCACAAGATTCCCGTGTGTGTTTTGCTCTTTAATAACAATCAGTACGGCAACGTGCAGGAAATGCAGAAGAACGATTACGACGGGCGGGTGATTGCCACGGACTTAGTCAATCCAGACTTTGTCGCCATGGCGCAGTCTTTCGGTGCTGTAGGCGTACGCGCCGAGAGCTTCGAGGCGCTGCGCGAGGCGATACGCGAGAGCTACAAGGTTGATGTGCCCACTGTCATAGAAATCCCTGTGGGCGACATGCCCAGCGTTAATCAATTCAGATAGTGCAGTTACGCATGAATAGCGAGGAACTAAAGATGGATGCTGACATCATTCTGCCGCCTAAGTCGCAGATACTGCAGGCGTTTCAAGCGGCCCTGGACAAGCGTGTCGTCCTGTTTACAGGACTTTCTGGAGTTGGAAAGAGCCTTTACATTCAACAGTTTGCAAAATTGGCAGCGTCGGCGGGACGCACTGTGCACCTGTTGCAGTGGGATGTGACCCGCGAGGCCTTTCAAGCGCCGCAAGTTATGGCCAAGTACCCAGAAATTGACGGTGTAACTCACCCTATGATTCGCAAAGCCGTGGGGTTGTGGACGCGCCAGGGAGTTGTCGACTGGCACACCCAGTACAGCGATCCCAAGCATATTCTGATTGGTGAACTGCCGATTATTGGCAACCGTCTGGTTGAGCTGGTACAGCGCGGCGAAGATGAGGCCGAGTCGTTGCTTGCCGGTTCACAGACTCAGTTCTTTGTCCCGGTACCTAGCCGGGCAGTGCGCGCGCACATCGTCGGCTGTCGTGCGCAGAGCATCGCCAATCCCAGTCATGAGCGTGAAGCCAGCGATGCTCCACCGGCTGTGGTCGATTCTATGTGGCAACAGATTGCAGAGTTAGCGCTATCATTAGGATTAGAAGCCACTGCCGACGGAGGAGACTATGATCCAGAACTGTACGCCGGCGCCTATCGCTATCTTCTGCAGCACAGACACGGTGAAATACTGCATATTGATGAGGTACTGCCGACGCAGGGTTCAGTGTATGAACTGGACGTGATCGCCTCTGAACTCGCAGCGAGTGAGGCGCAAGTGGCGCAGATATTTAGCGACTTGGAAGCGCGCCTCAGCGAGGCGCAAGTGACGCAAATGACAGATCAATGGCACGTACTGTAATGGAAAGTGTAATGGGCAGTGTAATGGTAGGCGAAGCGATGAAGCAGACAGAACAAGGCGCTGCTAAAGCGCTGGTACTAGATTTTGGTAGTGTGATCTCGCTGACGATGTTTGAGACCCACGCGCAAACCGAGCGCGAGCTCGGATTACCGTCCGGTAGTTTGACCTGGATGGGCCCTTTTGATCCTGAAAATGATCCGCTGTGGCAGCGCATGGAGGCCGGTGAGATTGGCCAGCGCGACT
>JBMZCU010000157.1:0-7828 GCA_049613705.1 Pseudomonadales bacterium
TTTGAATCGACGTGTTTGTAGGTATTGAGAACCATAACTCGTTTCGATTTCAGTAGCAATATTTTGCAAAGCTGTTTCACTCAAATTGGTAGAATCCGTACGCATATAGGTAATGTAGCCGGCCTCATAGAGACGCTGCGCCATCATCATGGTTTTCTTAACCCCAAAACTCAAACGCGTACTGGCGGCCTGCTGTAAGGTTGAGGTTATAAACGGCGCTGTAGGCTTACTACTGGTTGGCCTATCCTCGCGCTTTAACACTTCATAACGCGCTTTTTCCAACAAGCTTTGATGCGCCAGTGATTCAGCCTCACTGCGTGGGCGATATGCTTCACCGGCAACTTTGGCTACATCTAAGGTCAATTCATGCTTGTCATGTGTGGCCGCTTTAGCCTGCATTTCCCAAAACTCTTCCGGGATAAATGCACGGATTTCACGTTCGCGCTCGACAACCAGCTTTACGGCAACGGATTGGACGCGCCCGGCGGAAAGGCCACGCGCGACCTTCTCCCACAGCAGCGGAGAGAGCATATAGCCAACTACGCGGTCGAGAAAGCGGCGCGCTTGCTGAGCATTAACATGATTGAGATCTAGTGAGGTCGGCGCTTCGAACGCCCCTTGAATGGCTTTTTTGGTAATCTCGTTGAACACCACACGACAATAGCGATCATCTTCCCCGCCTATGGTTTCACGCAAGTGCCAGGCAATTGCCTCTCCCTCTCTATCCAAATCGGTTGCGAGATAGATAGCATCTGCATCTTTGGCCAAGCGCTTAAGCTCATCGACAACCTTCTCTTTACCGGGCAGCACCTCGTAGTGTGCACTCCAGTCATTTTCAGGATCGATTCCCATTCTTGCAACGAGCTGCGTCTTTGCTTTTTTCGCCTTGTAAATCACTTTCTCTTCAGGCGACATCTTACGCGTTAACGCCGCTTGTTTAGCGCGCGCTTTTGGATCGGATTTAGACGCACTACCGCTCGTCGGCAGGTCTCGAATATGCCCGACACTCGACTTCACAATATACTGGCTGCCGAGATATTTATTTATCGTCTTGGCTTTGGCCGGGGACTCCACAATAACGAGCGACTTACCCATCTAATTCCTGTTCCTGAGGTTGAATAAAGCAATAAACTTGCGTGCATATATAAGTGCTTATCAAGCAGCGGTCAAGCTAGACCCTAAAAATAGCGCTACAAATAACTAAAAAGAATAAAAAACGAGCAAAACGCTCGATAAGCAAGCTTCTAGGTATGTGCCTTCCTTATATAGAAAGAACTAGCGGCTATGCTGAACAAAAGTTTACTGAAAGCTGGCATATTTTATTTATGGGCATGGCTTTTTTACAGCCCAAAAGACATAGCCGCGCTAACTAGTGTATGTAAATACCACCTCTAAGGTCACTGTACATTGAAGGGTATTCCCAGCGGATCAAATCATCTATTATACTTATCAATCATTTAATAGACTTCATGACTGCAATGCTGATAGATAATATCGTTTACCTCGTCCTTTTCGTCATTGTCGGCGGCTTTGCCATCGGCCTGAACTACTATTTAACCAACCGTGAAGTAGAGAGCACGAATAAGAATGAGCGCCTGACTTGGCTCAACGAACAAGCAAGCAGGACACTCGAAGCCATTCGTTCACTCAAAGAAGCACAGTGTAAGCCTGAGATAATTGACCGTCTAAACCAATTGGTTACCGCTCAAATTGAAGAAATCAGCACGCTGGCCCCAGACTCTGAGCTGATGAATGAAATCAATCAGAAGAAAGAGACGGCAGATAACACCCGCGCCTCTGACACTCACCTTAATAACGACCGTGAGCTTAAGCGGGTACAAATCTACATCAGTTACACCGAAAAGCTGATCCGCCAAATGGTGGCCAATAAATCGATTAACACTAAGCTTGGCAAAAGCTATCTCGCCGAACTCTACTGGTTAAACATTCGCAGTGTTGTGGATGCTCATCGCACACAGGCTCAGCGTGTACTCGCCAATCAAGACACTTTAACTTCGTTGTCACACCTCAAGCATGCTAAAGCCATCATAGTGCGCGCGCAGGTCAGCCAATCCCTCAAAGCCGATCGCCTCGAGGACATTCAAAAGAAAATCCTTGAACTGGAGCCAGAAAAAATCCCCTATAGCGAGGATGAAGATGACGAGGAAGAGTCTCTTAAAGGATTTTATTGAGGCCCCATAAGGCGCCTCACACCCTCCACGCTACTCGCCGATGTACGCGAATCTCGGCACTTCCTGTCCAGCTGCATCAATCACGTTTTCATAAAACATCTCCAAGGGGCGCACCCAAAGCGCTTCATCGCCGTAACATGGCCGATAAAGCACTAAAACTTCCTCTGTCTCAGAGTGTTTTACAAGATCTATTACCCGATATTCTGCACCTTTATAATGACGGTACAGCCCTGTTTTATGCGCTGCCATGCTTAAAGCTCCAACGTTATAATTTGATTAACCAAGTCGTGTAAGCTCTGCAAACTTAATGCCTCTTCCTCACGCCAATACGCACTGGCATGCACCGGCGTGGACTCTAGGCCAAGCACATTATCTGGCAGGGATTGCAACAGTGTATTGAGCTTTACCAGCGCCTGCGCAGAAAGCGTACGCTCACCAAGTGCCCAACCCCACCCTTCACAGAGCCCTTCACTGGCATTGGTATCACAGCGCAGTACCCGCCAGCTTGCGAAAGAGGTGTGTTGATCGCGTGACACATCCGTCCTAGTTAAACGATAAGCAACACTGGATTTACGCTCACCCTCGAGCTCCTTGCGCGCTCTAGGATACTGCAGCTTGATTAGTTGTACCTGGAACCCCATACGCTTTGCACGCAGGCGTAAATCGGCTAAAAAGCGTTCGCGTTTGGAGGGCATCACCCACATAACCGAACCGACAAGGGACATTAAAATAAATCCAATAATAAGAAAATTCATAGAGTTAGATCAAAGCTTCAACAGAAATGGAGTATAGATTATACACTTAGCTATGCTAAGATTTAGCTAGGCATACGCGAAAAACCTAACATTGTTCGATGTAAGCAATACACGAAACGTCTCGAACATTCGCCAGTGCCACCCCCAACAGATAGCAAGGTAAATATTATGGTAGTTTATCCCAGAATCTTAATGGCAGTAGATCTCTCTGACGAATCAGACCAACTCATAGAAAAAACCAGAACTATCGCCAGAAATAACAATGCTGAACTGCGTGTTATTCACGTCATCGAGCCTTTGAGCTTCGCCTATGGCGGCGATGTCCCTATGGATTTATCAACCACTCAAGATCAACTCAGTGAACACGCCACAGCAAACTTAGCGCAATTTTGTGAAAAGCTTGAGTACCCGGTCACAGAACAGCTCGTAATCACAGGCCACACAGAATCTGAAATACACCGTGTCGCCGAAGAGAAAAGCTGCGATTTGATTGTCGTCGGCAGTCACGGCCGCCACGGCTTAGCGCTATTGCTTGGCTCCACCGCCAACGGTGTTCTACACGGTGCCCCATGTGATGTATTGGCAGTGCGCGTATTCTCTGAGTAACTTAGTATTGCCGAGCGAGTACGAGACTCGCTCGGCAATCTATCAACCACAGCGCGAAAAGCGCTACTGCTCTTCGAGCTCTACCCAGCGATCCATCAGCGCTTCCAATTCAGCTTCTGCACTGGCAAGCGCTTCAAGCACCGCTGCAACATCTTCATGATCACGCTGATAAAAATCTGCCGCTTGTGTTTGCACTTGCAGTTGCTCAACCTGCTGCTCTGCAGCCTCCATTTTTGCCGGTAGCTGATCGAGCTCGAGCTGTAATTTGTAACTTAACTTGCTTTTCTTCGGGGCTTCAGGCTCCGCTTTCTTAACGCTCTTGCTCGCCTTACTTGCTTTTTCTACCAACGCCTGAGCCTCAAGCACTGGCCGCTGGCGCAACCACTCTTTATAGCCACCAACATAGGCGTTAATCACCCCGTCACCTTCAAACACGAGAGAGCTGGTGACTACATTGTCGAGGAAAGCGCGGTCGTGACTGACCAGCAATACCGTCCCCTTAAACTCCAGTAAAATTTCTTCAAGTAACTCGAGTGTTTCAACGTCCAAGTCGTTGGTTGGCTCATCCAGCACTAACAAGTTCGCAGGTAAACTAAACAGCTTGGCTAAAAGCACACGGTTACACTCACCACCTGACAGCGCCTTAACCGGCGTGCGCGCCCGCTCTGGTGCGAACAGAAAATCACTTAAGTAGCTAATGATGTGACGGTTTCGACCATTAATTTCGATACTCTCGCGACCGCCTGAAATATTGTCGATTACCGTTTTCTCTAAATCCAACTGCCCGCGCAGCTGATCGAAATAAGCAACTTCAACTTTAGTACCCAGCGTAACATCACCACTGTCCGGCGTTTCTTGGCCGAGTAACACCTTCAGCAGACTACTTTTACCGATACCATTTGGCCCGATTAGTCCGATGCGATCACCGCGCTGAACGCTGAGGTCTAAATCGCGAATCACGCATTTATCACCATAACGTAGCGATACATTCTCAAGCGTGGCAACCAATTTCCCCGATTTATTGGCCTCTTCAAAACTAAATTTAGCCTTGCCTTGGCGCTCTAAGCGACTTGAACGTTCAACTCGCAGTTTCTCTAGTGCACGAACCCTCCCTTCATTACGGGTGCGCCGCGCTTTGATTCCCTGGCGAATCCACACTTCTTCCTCTGCCAGTTTTTTATCGAATAGAGCGTTGTTCTTAGCCTCAATTTCAAGCTGTACTTCTTTTTGCTCGACGTAGCTTTCGTAATTCCCTTGGAAAGAACTCAAACGCCCGCGGTCAAGCTCAATGATTCGCGTCGACAGTGCATTGACCATCGCCCGGTCGTGAGAGACAAACAGCAAGCCTCCTTTAAAATCAAGCAACTGCTTTTCAAGCCACTCTATGGTCTCAATATCCAAGTGGTTCGTAGGCTCATCTAACAAGAGTAAATCAGGATCTGTAACCAACGCAGCACCCAGCGCAGCGCGCCTGCGCCAACCACCGGACAAGCTGCTCATCAACGCGTCGCCATCGAGCTTAAGCCGCGTCAGTACACGTTCAACACGCTGCTCGAGCAACCAGCCATCGACAGCTTCTAGTTGCTGCTGTAATTGCTCTAACCGCTTGAGACTCTGCGCATCGCTGCTGCTTGAGAGCAAATCGTACTGACGTCTGAGTTCAACCACTTGTGCTAGGCCACTGGCAACGACATCCCATACCCTGCGATCATCTGCAGCGGGCAAGGTCTGATCTAAAACCGCTATTTTACATCTAGGGTCAATCCACAGCTCGCCCGAATCCAAATGCACGGCTCCCGTGATGACCTTCATCAGCGTTGACTTCCCGGCACCGTTGAGCCCCACTAATCCGACGCGCTCTGCCGCATCTATGATGAAGTCTACATTTTCCAGCAGTGGCCTCGAACCGAAAGCGACACTGGCCTTTTCCAATCTAATTAATGGCATAGCCTTACTCTGTCTCATATTAAGCGCGGCTATTCTACCTCAGACACCGCTAAAATACTGATATATCACTGTGCTATTTCGGCCGATCCAGTAAGCATTATCCATCTTTTGGCACTGATATTTATTTTTTCAGTATTGCGCAACCCCATTGTAGTTGTGGTGTCTGTTGAGATAGCGTTTGCTTGAGCGCCTTTATTTCGCTACTGTTACTGCGCTTTTGCATCATTATTAACTTGACGACAGGATGTTCGCTTTGACTGCAAAAAATTTGCTTTTCAGCGCTGCAATACTCGGCGTAACTCTCCCCTCTACCCTACAGGCAGATACGACTTCCAGCACTTCTCAACGAGCAGACTACCAAGCCGCTGTCAGTGCTTTTGAACGCGGTGAGCGCGACCGCGCCGACTCGCTAACCGCCGCACTTTCCAGCTACGCCTTGCACCCTTATCTTCAGGCACGCCAACTCAAGCGAGACATTAAAAGCGTCACCCAAAAGCAAATTGAAGATTTTCGCCAACGCTACGCAGGAACCCCTATCGTACGCAGTGTCCAGGCGAGCTATTTAAGCTACCTGACAAACACTAAGCAGTGGCAGGCACTGCACGATAACTATCTAGCACTGCCACTGACTAGCGCTGCCTACAAATGCAGAATGCTACAAGCGCAAATCGCGCTGGGCCAAAGCGCCAGTGTATCGGATCAAATCAGCACCTTATGGAATGTCGGCAGCTCACAACCTAAAGTCTGTAATAGCGTTTTTCAACACTGGATCAAACAAGGCAACCCAAGCTCTGACCTTGCCTTTGAGCGCACGTGGAAAGCAATCAACAACAAAAACTTCAAGCTGGCCAAATACAGCGAGAAGTTCGTTAAAAAGCAGGCACAGAAGGCCTCTCTGGCAACCTTTTGGCAGGTCAAAAAAGACATCGCTACAATCAGTGATAAGAACACAGTCGGGCCTAAGACACTGCACGGCGCGGATATCGCTGCGTACGCCATTCGTCAACTGGCTATCAAACAGCCAGATCCGGCCATCAAAGCCTGGTTCCGCGATCGACAGCGCCTGCAATTTAGCGCACAACAGCGCGAGTACCTAAACACCTATTTCAGCAATAAGTACGCTAAAAAATCTAGTTTCGACCCTAAAGCACCTGGCATCCTACAACGCCTGGACCCGAATTTTAAATATGATGAAATCAGCGAATGGAAAGCCAGGCTAGCACTGATTCAGCAAGATTGGCGCAAAGTAGCTCAAACCATTGAGGCCATGCCTACAGCGCTTCGCCAGGACACTAAGTGGCAGTACTGGCACCGTACGGCAACTCACAAGCTCAAGCCCAATCAACAGCCGAACTTCAGTGACATTGCTGCCCAGCGCAGCTTTTACAGCTACGCCGCTGCGCAGCTTACTCGCACACCATTGCAGTTACAGCGCAAAGAGCTAGCAGCTGACCCTCAAGTCCTTAAAGAGCTGCAGAGCATAGACACCATAGCGCGCATGGCTGAGCTGGTTAAACTGGGCGATACAGTCAATGCACACCGCGAGTGGCGCAGTATTCGCGACGCTTTAACAGACAACCAAAAAATTGCCATGGCTCACCTCGCCCACCAGTGGGGCTGGTATATTCAAGGTATTCGTATCGCCGCCAAACTCAAGGAATGGGACTTACTTAAGGTGCGCTTCCCACGCTCACAAATTGCACTCTTTGAAGAGTTAGGCAAACTTCGCGGCATAGGGAACACATGGCCCGTGGCAATCGCCCGCCAAGAGAGCGCATACAACCAGTTTGCCCGCTCCCCCGCCGGTGCCCGCGGCTTCATGCAGCTCATGCCTGCTACAGCGGCCATTACCGCCAAGAAATTTAACATCGAGTACAAGGGAAAATCAGACCTCTACGATCCGCGCACTAACATCTCTCTCGGCACAGCTTACCTGGCTCAAATGTACGAAAAATTTGGTAACAAAGCCTATGCAACTGCAGCTTACAATGCCGGCCCACACAGAGTTGAGCGCTGGCACAAGGCGCGAGGTCACCTACCGCTAGATATTTGGATAGAGACGATTCCCTTCAACGAGACTCGCCACTATGTGCAGAATGTACTGACTTACAGTGCGATTTACGACCTACTAGCGGGCAGACAAGCGGCGATGTTTAATAACGCGGAGAAATTACGCCTGGCAGTGAACACGCGCTGATGATCGACATCGGCGCCAACAAAGGCAAAGAACCATCAGATTCTTCTACTGTTTCGAAAGCCACACCAGTCAAACCAATGTCCAACAAAGACTGTGTCAATTCAGGCTCAGCTGCCAAATGCAAATAACAG
>JBMZCU010000158.1:0-7808 GCA_049613705.1 Pseudomonadales bacterium
TACCGTGACACAGCTCTTGTACCTTCTCCAGCGCATCAACGCGGTTAGAGACCTCGAGCGTTTTCTGCTCCATTGCGCGGTATTCTTCGAGTGATTTTCTAAACGCGCCAACATGCACCACTTTTTCTTCAAGCACGAACTCGCGCACAAAGCGCGTTGGGCTATCAATCGGGACAAAGCGCAGTGCGTTTTTAAAGTTTTTAATAAACTTTTCTTCATCATTCGGCCGGCTTTTATCTTGTGACAAGCTCGCGACCATCTCCTTGATGAAGCGACTAGCGCGCTTTTCCATCAGCATATCCGGGCACTGCTTCAAGAGTTGAGCACGCACTGTGTCCCAGTCTTTAGGTAGTCGTCCACCGCCATTTTTGGTTGAGAAATCATCGAGCTGAACTGAAAAATCCGGCAAGACAAAACGCCCGAGTACTTCCTCTTCCGGCGATGACGTATTAGCACTCATCGCGATTCCCACACAGCTCTCTTTAGCGGTTTCTGTATCGAAAAAGCTCAATGCCAGATAAGTGATTGAATCTTCACGGGCCGTTGCCTTCTTGGCACCGTCGTCCATAAAACCCAGGCAATAAGTGCGCAGAGAGCGCTCGCTTTTCTGCCCGGCAGAAGCGTTAAAGCTCAAATGGCGCTTATTTCCGCCCATCAACACCGTTTGGATCGCATCGAGTAAAGACGACTTACCTGAACCGTTGGGGCCGACAATCGCGACATTGCCTTTGATCGGAATTTCGACAGCACCGAGCACATACCAGTTAACAAGAACAATTCGATTAAGCTGTTTCATGGTTTTCCTCTTGCTCGGCAGCACCGCTCGATGCTTCGCTGGCTAACTCAGTTTCTTCCTGTGCATCTAGCTCTGCCTCTTCGGCATCCGTCAGCGCATCGCGGTTATTCTGGGTATCGCACAGATCTTCAATTTGCGTCATATGATCTTCCACAACAACTTGGCGAATGGTCGGCAGCACGCAGAATAAGATATTTTTGGGGTTGTCGACCTCGGGCTTGCCGCGCTCGATAACGTTGTGACGCACAAACAGCGAAAGTACCTCTTTCGTGCGCGTCTCATTGGGAATTTCTTTTCCTGTCAGCGCTTCGAACAATACCAGCAATTCATCAGAGCTGGTGTACGCCTTACCACTATCGATTTCAAAGTTCTCTAGCTTCTGCTCATAGAGCTGGCGCAAGCACAACAGCAGCAACGACTCATCAAGTTTCAGCTTTATATTGCGCTCTTCCCCTTGTGGCAATATACCCAAATACGCTTCATCGGGTTGATAGATAAAAGACCAACCAATAGCGGCAAACAAGTTGCGAAAGTACTCTGTGTGCGCGCTGATCAAAAAATAGCTGGCGCGGTGAGAGTTTCTATCGGCGTGTAAAAATTGATGCGTGAGCAACAGATTGGCCGCTGCGATAAAGTCATCTTCCTGATACTTTTCACTGCGATTGACGTTTTTTTGCAGATCACTCAGCATTAGTTCTTCCTGTGTATGACAAAGTCGCGGCACTCAACCATTTCGGCGACTTCGATATAATTTTCTGAAAATTCAATGTTGTAACTGTCCGCTGTCGCCTTCCCCTTTTTACCCAGGGAGGCTAAATGGCGCACATAACTGAAGCAGATGTACTCTTCGATTGTATCTATCTTAAACTCACTGGCCTTGCGCGCCTCGCCCTTGGCTAAATGCTTATCTAAGTAGTTATCGATGCGCTTGATATTGACTTCCCTGCGCTCTTTATAAGCTTTAAACAACTCACGCAACTCGAGTACTTTAGGGTCAATTATCTGTTGGTGTATTACCCGCGGCTCAGTTTGAATACGCCTGCGCATTGGCGAGCGTACACTGGCGGGGTTGAGGAACCCCACTTCTTCGATTTGTGTAATCGGGTGCTGCTGCAACAAACTTGGATCTTGGCTGACCAAACTGATAAAGCGCGATAGCCTCGCCGCCATGCCAGGAGATGTCTTGTCCATATAACGCACGGTATCAGCAACGCGCTTTTCCAATTTATAGCGAAAATCATCAATGCTATCTAGGCGCTTATCGACCGACTCAAAAATACGAATAATACGATTGATGTGCGTGTGCACCATCGCTTCTGCATCGAGGTACTCGCTTTCAAACTGCTGCTGGTAATGCGTAATCAGCTGTTCTAGCTTAAGTGGGTCAAACTGTAGATCTCGGAGCAAAGAGAGAATCTGGCGACGAAATCTAAACGGATTGTTCTTAGTCTTTAACGTTTTATAGTCTGAGACCAAGATCTGCTCGACAAAATCATCAAAGAAGCGACGTACAATATCCTGCGGGCTATCAGAAGCGGCCAAGCTAATCTTTAGCTCGCGCAAACCCAACAGCATATCCGTGAGGTGTGCACTAAACTCTGACGCCGTCTGCGCGGCCTCTTGCAAAGTGATACCGCGCCCCTGAGGGTCATTTATCGCCGCCTCGAGCGAACTCAACACATTAAGGACCGCGCCGCCATAGGAGCGCTTGTTAAGTTTGGCAATAGAGACGAGTGAACGCAGTAAATAACTGTTCGCCGGGGACATCAGCACATAGCTTTTATAGATCTGCTGCTCTTCTTCTAACCATCCGGTGCTGACCAGGCGACGAAAGATGCGACTAGCATACTCTGCGGTCGAGCGCGGTGGCTGATAGTCCTCATCGGTATCGTCCTCTTCACGCTCCCATTTGCGCAAACCAATACGCACTACAGTGTCTTCGATCGTCGAGCGCACTAAATCTTTAGCGATAAAGGGCTCAATTAAATCTTCATCGAAAAACAGGTCTGCCAAATTGAGCAACACAGCTTGGTAGATGTGCCGGTTTTTACCTGATAGGGGTACAAATAAATCTTCGGGCAGCTTATTAAAAAGCATCAATCACCTGATTAAATCGTTATTATATGGCGTTAACTATCTGAAAATACGTGCAAAAGAAATCACGAAAAATAAAAAAGTAAAAACCGCCTGACCTGTGTTGAGCAGCGCTTTTAAAAACTTAGCCCCGCGCTGAAATCAATTCCAACGGCAGATTTTAGCTTAGTCTAGTGTGACAAAAAAGAGTTGAAGTGGTGCGTTCTTAAATTTCTTTCTCCAAGCAAAACAGCAAGCACGCTTCACCGCCACATGGCTCGTAAAAAACGTCTCACCTTTGCACTATTGTGCAAACACTTGAGACAGAACAATAATTTAGCTATTAGCACAATCTTGCTATATCCTTAACAAAACAGCACCGTAAAACGGCCGATAAAGACAAACACTTTACGACGAGAGCCTGCAGTAGATGTTAAGACTGTTAATTATCGAAGATAGCCCTTTAATTCAAAAAGTAATCAAGCATTTAGCCGCCACTGAGTTAAATTGTGAATACGATTTAGCGGGGTCGATGCAAGAGACAGTTTCACTGATTGATCAACATGACTACTTCTTGGCACTCGCCGATCTAAACCTTCCCGACGCCCCCAATGGCGAAGTCGTTGACATGCTGCTCTCGGCCGATATATCAACCATTGTGCTCACGGCATCCATGAATGACAGCAAGCGCCAGAAGATGCTCGACAAAGGGGTTCTGGATTATATCTACAAAGAAAACCGCGACTCCTATTTTACTGCGGTTAAACTTGCCAATCAGATCCTGCTCAATAAACATACAACCATCTTGCTAGCTGATGATTCACGCACCCTGCGTAACTATATCTGCACCCAGCTCAAGAAAATGCTCTACACGGTGATTGAAGTAGAAAATGGCCAACAGGCACTGGAGGCCCTCGAACAGCACCCGAAAATAGAGCTGCTCATCACCGACTACAATATGCCTGTGATGAACGGCATTGAACTGATCAAACAGATCCGCCAGAGCCGCAACCGCAATACGTTTCCAATCATTGGCCTGTCTTCCTCCAATGACCCAACGCTCAGTGCTCAGTTCATCAAATACGGCGCCAACGATTTTTTAATTACCCCCTTCATTCACGAAGAGTTTCAGTGGCGCATATTACGCACTATGGAGCAAATCGCCCTGTTTCGTAAAATCAGCGATGCGGCTAACCAAGACTACCTGACCAAAATCTACAATCGCCGCTATTTCTTTGACACAACTAAAAAAGCACTCAAAGCACTGGAGAAGCAGCGCCAACCGCTCAATATTGCCTTAATCGATATCGATTACTTCAAAAAAGTAAACGATACTTTTGGCCATGACAGCGGAGATGCTGTACTGGTTCAAGTCGCGCAAATGCTAAAGAAAATTTTTACTGGCTTTACCGTCGCGCGCTACGGGGGCGAAGAGTTTATTGTCGCTGTAGAGAATGTCGCGCTTGAGCTGGCCGTGAAATATTTCGACAAATTTCGCCAAGAAGTTGAAAATCGCCATTTCACCGTTCCCGATGGCATACTCAGATCCAGCGTCAGCATCGGCGTAGCGCAATCTCGCGGCGAATCATTACTCGCACTTATCAACCGCGCTGACGTCGCCCTCTATCGTGCCAAAGAGAATGGCCGAAACCGGATCGAAATGGCACAGTAATATATGCCCAAGCATAAAAAAGCCCGCTACAGCGGGCTTTTTTATCGAATAAGCTTACTCGGAGAGTAAGCTGTTACCATCGAGCAGGTCTTCAATAATCTTGGCATCAGTGTCGTTGCCACCGGCTGACAAGTCGACACCTTGCAGGCGAATATCCAACTCTTTACCATCCTTCTCAACGTGAATGACGGTATCGCCATTATCGACGTCAAAATCCAAGTAATTATCGAGATTAGACACATTCTGCGCTGTATCCAGCAGATCAGATAGATCTAGCACGTCCCCTTCACTGACATCGAAGTCGAGGATAGTGTCGCTTTGCTCATCGCCATCTGCCGCAGTGAAGAAGAAAGTATCGGCGCCTGCGCCACCTGTCATCTGATCATCGCCTAAGCCGCCGAACAAGATATCATCGCCGTCTCCACCACTTAAGATGTCATTACCAGCGCCGCCGAAGAGCAAATCATTACCATCTTCACCATTGAGTGTATCGATTCCCTCTTTACCGAAGACGCGATCATTACCAGCACCGGCGTTGATCACATCATCAGCTGAAGTACCTTCAATTCTCTCATTCTTATCTGTAGCGACATCACCGTTGGCGATATCAACTGCAGTTTCAGGGTGAACAGTTAGCGTTACTGAAGCTTCATTGGTGAGGTCTCCATCACCATCACGCAGCGTGAAACTGATGTTTTCCTCTTGAGGCGTAGTCAATGTCGCACTCGCTTCATAGTTGTAGCTGCCAGTTTCCATATTGACGGTCAACTTGCCACCTATAGCGGTATCGAAAGAGAAGCTTTCTGTATTGCCAAGAGATACGCCATCTTTGAATACCGAGGAGCCATCATAACTAAAGATAACACCGTCTATAGTTAGCGTAGCAATCACACCACCGTCAGCGCCAAAACTGGAGTTTGCCGTTAGCGCACCGTCCAAAATATTACCGCTAGCGCTTGGCGGCTTGATAGTAGACTGCAGAGTATCAATAAGATCTGCAAACTCATCGACAATAATTGCATTACTATTAACGGCTGGGTTTAGAGAGGCATCGTAGGCAATTGGGTTTAGCGACCCCGCTGATACATTTGTCCCCATACCCAATGCGATAGATTTAACCCCGCCTGGTTGATCTTTTAAGAAGTTCTGCCAGATTTGCGCCTCACTATTTGAGATACCACTGCTCGAACCTGAGCCCTGATTTGTCAGCGTGCTATCATTGCCATCACCACGGTTTGGTAAACCATCGGACATGAAGTACGAGATATTGTTAGCACCATCAATTTTTCCAGGTGTTGAATATGCAGACATAGCCTCTGCCAATGCTGCATCATAGTTGGTGACTGTGTTACTGACAGGAATACTCGAAAGTAGAGTTTTCGCCTGTTGTGCAGTCATCCAGCCGCCGCCATGATCACGAGCAATATAATCAAAGGTCACAATACGAACCATGACCTCACCCTGCTGGTCATAGCCTTCAATAAGGCTATCGATAGCATCGAGGGCGAGCTGGAAACGCGTCTTACCATCCACGCCTGAACCATTTTTCATACTGCCAGAGGAGTCGAGAACAATCAGCAAGTTAGTATCTTGCCCAGACAACTCTACCTTCTTATCACTATCAACTGCTTTAGCACTGTCATCCTCTACATTAACACTGAGGGTAGACGTCGCTACCGGTGAGTTATTGCCATCATCAACACTTACACCGAAGTCCAGAGTCTTAACATCCTCGCCGCTATTATCGTGATCGATAGGCGCTTTCAAAGTGACTTTATAGGGCACTGAATAGCTACCGTTACTACCTGTTTGTGGCAGCAATTCAACGACAGCAACTTCTTTGCCGGAAGACGTTTCGCCAGTTAGCAACTGAGTACCGCTATCCCAAGTCCAAGTAACAGCCTCGCCCCCACTGGTCACACCTGAAGGTCCTGAAAGCGTAATATCAAAGCTATTACTATCCTGATCAGAAATGCTGATAGTGCCGTTGGCTACAACTGCGTCTGTAGTATCCTGAGGATCGCCATCTGTATCGGCAACCCCGTTGCTCAAGCCTTCTTCAGATACAGTAGTCTCGCTAATGGCATCAATCTTAGGCGCTGTGTCCAATTTAACCTCAAGATTGACCGTACTTGCCGTGTCGCCACCGGTATCTTTGCCTACATTGCCATCGCTATCTTTAGGCAAGTAGTCAAACGAGTCATTGACATCATAATTGACATTAACCGCTGCAACTTCAAAGCTTCCGCTGCCCGCCAAGCCAATTTCGATCTTTTCAATTTCAACGCCATCGTTAGGCGTGATTGTCAGTGTGCGCAACAAGTTACCAATATCACTTCCATTATTAGTCGTTGAACCATTGTTGCTGACCCAGATAGTGCCATCAGGGAGAATCTCTAGATCACTACTAGAGTAAGCGTTACCTTCACCATCGATTGCAAGGGTAACATCGCTGTTGGCGTCGATTAAATTCCCATTAGCGTCATACAACTTGATTTGCACACGGGCCGTTGAATTATTAGTTTGGGGCTCTTTCTCATCGTGAATAAAATTAGAACCTAATCCATTGAGTTTGAGCTCAATGCTCGAAGCCTGAGCATCGTTATCATCAATCGTAAAAGTGATCGACTCGCCGGTATTATTGATTTCTCCATCACCCCCTATACCTAAACCACCTCCGCGGTGTTCAGCATCATTTGTGGATGTAGTGAAATTACCGCCGCTGGCTTCAAGCGTAATTTTACCGCCATTTGAAAGCTCAATTTCACGCGTGGTCTCATTGACCTCTACGCCCCAGTTACTCAGGTCATTAGCACCTACCGCACCTTGCTCACCAAAGTGAACATTCGTCGGGTAATCTGGGTTTACTTCATATTCAAGCTGATCAACGGTAAATGCCCGTTCTGTTGAAACACCACCAGAAGAAGCACCCTTTAACATATCAGCGGTTACTTCCGTTCGCACTCCACCCTCAGTAAAGTAGAGTGTACCCTTGGCTGGGTCTGGCAGTGAAACTAGCAAAATCGACATATCGCCAGCTGCAGTTTCAACATCAGATACCTCAGAGCCCTGAATATCATTTTGATTGTCCGCTGCATGATCGACTGCAAAGTTGATCTGAGTAACGCGCGAGTCAGAGCTGATAGTAAAGTCTTCTGACATTGGCGGGTTTTCATTGCGTGGGTTGTCTGGGTTGTTGCCGTCTTCATCAGAGAAGCTCGCCGTATCTGAACCTGTACCGATAACCGCATTGCCGTTGGCAACCGC
>JBMZCU010000159.1:0-7787 GCA_049613705.1 Pseudomonadales bacterium
TGACTGCTGGGGTGAGGCGGCGCGTGATAAACTCGGTCAAAGTTAAATGCCCTGACACCTCATCTTCACGCAACTCCTCTAAGCGTTTCAGGACGAGTTCGTAATAGGCAAAGGTTGCAGTAAATCGAAAGGCAGTGCGTGCGCGCATCGCCTCCACTTGTGCAGCCATGTCCGTCAGCGCCAGCAAAATACGCTCTTCGGACTTTTCCTCGTCACAGGCCAGCTGATGAGTTAACTGTGCTAACTGTGTCTCCATCTGCCCTAACTGCGGTGAGGAAGCTCTGGCCAAAGGCAGCGCTAACAGTGTCATCAAACGATACGTTTCTATCTCGATCAAACGCTGAGTTAAACGGCCAATTTGGCTGTCACTCATGGTTTGGTTGCCAATCAGAAAGCGCCCGTAGCCATCGCTGTGTAGCTTAAAGGACGTCCAAATACGCGCACTGCCCTGCTGTGGGCTACTGCCCACTAAACGCGCATCTTCAAAGGAAGATTTGGCCTCACTGAGAAAGCTCACCCCCTCCCCGTTAACGCGCTGCAACGCCAAGTGGAAATTGGCCACCACCATACCCGGCAGCGACTCTAACCATCCCTCTGGCAAGATGGAGAGTCCGGTCAGATCGAAAGGCGCCTCCTCTGCCACATTGAAGTTAACAAAAGTGTAAGCGGTGAACTCTAAGTGTAACTCGCGGCGGATACGCACACCGTTCAATTCGAGCTGGATGTGCCCGCTGTCTTCTTCAGGCGGTGTCTGCCCCAGCATTTCATAGAGCCGCTGCAAGTGGGCGAATTGCTCCTCGCGCTGATGCTCCTGTGTCAAGACCACAAAATGTGTCGCCCTCGCCGGGCTGGGAATCACCTGATAGGGGCGTGAATGCATTTCATCGTACAGCGATTCCAAATGCGGGTGGAATTGAATGCCCTGTATCTTGCGCTGCTGTGTTTGTGCCACGCTTATCCCTCCAGCGATGCGGTCATCATAGGCTCAACACTGAGGTCGAAAGTCATCAAATTGCACTGTACCTCAAACCACTCGCTAAACTGCGACCGGCTCAGCTGCGGCCAGTAATCACCAAACTCATCCCAGGCTGCGAGCTCATTGTTGAGCATCTGCTGCCAGTGTGAATCCAGCTGCTGTTCGAAATCGCTTTCTTGGGCCACTTCTGTCACGAGATAGACAGTGCCCGCCTCGCGAAGCTGGGCCAAACTCAAGCACTCGTAGCCCTCTTCGGCACTGATTTTTCCCTCTAAGCTCGCCACCCACTGAGCAAAAGGCGCCTTGGCCAGGAGTGTAAAACTGGACCTGTTGAGTAACTTCATCTTCAGCCTGCCATCATGATTAATTTGGCGCTATTATGCCGAAAACAGGCTCGCTTGACTGCTGATTTTTTGACGTGGGTCGACATTGTTTACGCCAGCTACCTATTCGCGGCCAGTTTGGTTAAAATCCACTGACACAGATCTCGCCCCCATTAGTACAGCAGTGAGTAGATCTACCTACTGAAGATAATATCTAGCGGATGTTCTATGCGATTTAGCCTCACGATCAGGCACTGTGCTGTGTTTGCACTCCTGACGTTTAATCTTGCTCTCAGTGCAAGCATACATGCACAAACGCTGCAGTTTGCCCGCATTGAGGGTTCTTTCAACCAGCAGGTGGGACAGCGCCTCCTGGAAGTCATCTACCAGCGACTAGGGGTGGCTGTACGCTTTCCTGTGATGACAGCAAAGCGCTCAATCAACGAGAGTTACAGCGGTCATAAAGACGGAGAAATTTTACGCATCGCCGGCGTCGACAAACACTATCCCAATCTGGTTCGAATCCCCACACCGCTCTACAGTTTAAAGTCTCAGGCATTTGCCAGGCGCGATGCTCCCTTTAGCATTACGCAGCTGGCAGATATCCAACCGCTGCGCACTGTCATTGTACGCGGCATTATGCACGCCGAAAGATTAACATCCCAAGCCAATGTCAGCCGCCTGCACCGCTTTGAGAGCGTCACTATGCTTATGAAATTTGTGCAACTGGGCCGCGCTGACATCGCCCTGTCGAGCCGCCTCAATGGGCTGGCCATTATAAAAGCGCAGGCGCTTTCTGATATCATCCCCGTGGGCCCTGTACTGCAAGATCAACCGCTGTATCACTACGTGCACCACAAAAATCGCGAGTTGGTACCTCAACTCGATCGCATCATACGCTGGATGCGCGACTCGGGGGAGTTAACAACACTCACCCGAAAATTTGAAGCGCAGATCTTGCAGTGAGATGGCACACCACTGTGCTAGAATATACCTTCGACACCCTTTGAGCGATCCATGAAAATCCCTATCTTACCCTCTCTGGAAAGCCGTCAGCAGTGGCTCACCTTCAGCGCTCAAGAGGTGCCCTACGCCTATATCAGCCAACCGCAGTGTCTCGTTGACCTACAGAGCAGTTTTCTGCAAATAACCTTGATCGACAATCAACTGCGCGATGGCCGCGAGGCGTTAAAATACAGCTTAGGTAGCAAGCGCGACAGCGCGCCAACTTGGCGATTCATCGAAAGCTGCCAGTGGAGCTTAGCGCACATCGTCAAAGGCTTGTCTGTGCTCTCCTTCGACTCTAACGTGCGCGATAACTCGCTGCTCAAGCAACACAGTGATATCAGCGTGCGTCAGTTTTTTGCCAAGGATAAATGTATCGTCTCTCCCGTGCTGTTGCAGCCACTGAGGGAGCTCAGTAGCGCATCGGAAAAATGGGAGCTACAGCAAGTGCAACAACTACTGCTGCACCGCCAGTACACTCAATTTAGCTGGTTGACCAAAACGCCACCGGATTCAGAGCAAGCTTTATTGTTACAATTGATTAGCTACCCCAACAGCTGGAAGATCATCCAGCGCCACAACCGCATCATCCTGGCACAAAACGACAGTTATATCGCTCAATTTAGCCCAGCCATTGGCACGCCAACAGCAGGCCCCTTTGGCACACAGCCACAGTTGGCTCTCACCAAACAACCTACTTGATTTAAATCAATATTGCTTTTTAGACAAACGCTATACTTTCATTTTTATCTGCGAGCCACCCGATGTTAAACCAAGCGATACCCAGCTGGGACAGTGAACTGATCAAGCGTCACGATCTCGCCGGCCCCCGTTACACTTCTTACCCGACGGCCCTTCAGTTTGATAGTGAACGCAGTGGCGAGCAGTTACTCGACGAAGCGCTCGCCAGCACCGATACCAGCCAGCCACTATCACTGTACTTCCACATCCCCTTTTGCGCACATGTGTGTTACTACTGCGCCTGCAACAAGGTGATCACAGCAAGGCGCGACAAGGCTCAACCCTACCTGGACACTTTGTATCGCGAAATGGCGTTCATGGCCGAGAAGTACAGCGGCGAGCGCACGGTCAATCAGCTGCACTGGGGCGGCGGAACACCGACCTTTATCAGCGATGCGCAGATGGTTGAGTTAATGGCGAAGACGCGCGAGCTATTCAATTTACGCAGTGATGACAGCGGCGACTACTCGATTGAGATCGACCCGCGCGAGTGTGCACCGAGCACATTAAACACCCTGCGCGAAATCGGCTTTAATCGCATCAGCTTGGGGGTACAAGATGTTCAGGAAAAAGTGCAGCAAGCTGTTAATCGCATTCAATCTACTGAACAGACCGTGGCGATTATCGAGCAGGCGCGCGAGTTAGGATTCAAATCGATCAACATCGATCTAATCTACGGTCTGCCTCATCAGAGTGCCGCCTCTTTCATTGATACCTTAAAGCAGGTTGTGGCGATGTCCCCCGATAGGCTCTCTGTGTTCAACTACGCACACATGCCCGACAGATTCCGTCCGCAGCGCCACATTGCTGAGCAAGACTTGCCGACACCGCAAGAAAAGCTTGCGATCCATCAAATGACCATAGAGTTTTTGATTAACGCAGGATATGTCTATATCGGCATGGATCACTTTGCCAAGCCTGACGACGAGCTAGCGCAGGCCCAGAGCAACGGCCAGCTGCACCGTAACTTTCAGGGATACACCACCCATGCGGACTGCGACCTTGTCGCCATGGGCGTTTCTTCGATCAGCCAAATCGGCGATCTCTACTATCAGAACTCACACGATTTGCCGACCTATACCCAAATGGTAGAAACGCAAGACACTGCTGTGATTCGAGGTGTTAACCTCAACCGCGACGACAAGATTCGCCGCGCCGTGATTACCGAGTTAATCTGTCACTTCTCACTGGATATGCAACAGTTCTCTAATACTCATGATATCGACTTCTCACAGTATTTTGCCGAAGAGCTACCCTACTTGCAGTTACTCGCCGATGACAAGCTACTCACGCTAACAGACCGTCACATCCAGGTGACCAGTGCCGGACGCCTGCTCATTCGCCGTATCTGCATGGTGTTCGACGCCTACGCCAAAGAGAAAACCGCCAACAGTTTTTCGCGTATCATTTGACGCTGTACACGCCCTGCTCCGCCAGGGCGTTTTTTTACGTCAACATTACACTCGCTTTAATCTTTCTCATAGCTCTCGATGACTTCACGCGCTGCGCGAAACGCTTCAAGGCTCGCCGGTGCACCTATATAGGGAACAGCGTGCAACAGTACAGCGCGAATTTCCTCCTCAGTGCAACCGTTGCGCAGTGCGCCGCGCACATGCCCTTTTAGTTCATTGGAACACTTCATCGCCGCAAGCATCGCAATTGTGACTAAGCTGCGAGTATCACGCGGTAGATCATCGCGATCCCACACCGTGCCCCAGGCGTTTTCCATCACCATCTCCTGCAGCGGGCGGTCAAAGTCTGAGGCGTTATCCAACGCGCGATCGACAAATGGGTCACTCATTACTTCACGGCGAATTTGCTCGCCGCGGATACGTTTATCACTCATAACGTTCTCAACATCTCTCTTAATATTTATTTTGCTATCATTAGCGCGCTCACAACCTGAAGCCTTTAGTAGCACAGCCTCAGCTTATTGTATTTCTATGGGGCTCTCTCTGGCGTGGCTACTCGTGCTGCAAGCTCACGGTGATTCTCCACTACGCGCGTTAACACCACATCGAGCAATTGCCTAGCAAACTCCGCGTCTAGACCGTACTGTTCAGCCAGCATTACAACCTTTTCGTGCTGCGCCGCTTCGCGCTGCGCATCTCGCGCCGCAAGCTGGTGTTTCGCTTTGAAGTGCCCCACTCTATCGGTCAATTTAAAGCGTTCGGCGAGCATCGCAAAGATAGCGCTGTCGATGTTATCGATACTGGCGCGCAAAGCTTCAAGTTCTTGCATATCACTCATCATTAACTATCCTTGTTTTCGCTCATCAGTGTCAGGGTATTGCCACTGTTATCCAGAAAGTGCACCAGCGTGCCGCCCCAGGGCTGCAGTTGCGGCTCAGCGCAAAACTCGACCCCCTTAGCAGACAGATCACGATAGTGCCCCCACACGTCATCGACCATAATTGACACTCCCAAAAAGCGACCAACCAAGGCGCTATCCGCTTGTGAGGCGCTGTCATCGATGCGCTCTATACCCAGCTTAGGTCCACCGAGATCAAACTCAGCCCAGCCAAACTCCTCGGCGGCAAACTCTTCATTTAAACCTAGGACCTCACGGTAAAAGTGTCGCGATGCGACCCAATCGTGAACAAAGACTCGAACAGCGTACAATTTCATCTTCACTCTCCTTTTCACTCTCCTTTACAACACTATTAACCCAGCACCTATTTAGTTCAGGGTTTAATGTGCTACAGGATGTACCACCATTGGCCGCAGGCCAATGTGAGCCCATTAAAATCAAGGATTTTCGCACAAAGCCGCTAGATTTTATGAGCGACGATGAAACAGTTAGGGAAACTGTTTCATCGACAGGTTAACAGCTTAAGCATCGACCTTTAAATCCGAGCGCGCATAACTGCAACAGGGAAGGAATTCGCCGTTTGCTATATCCTCAGCGCTCAGGGCCAGTGCCATCGACGCCTCAAGCTCGCCTGAGAGCAGGTCAGTAACGCAGCTGCCACACACCCCGCCACGACAACTGTAGTCAATATCAATACCCGCCTCCTCAGCAGCCTCTAGCACCGTTTGTTCAGGGTCGACAGACACCGTCACGCCCGACTGGACGAACTCCACAGCAAAGCTACCGCCGACGTCAGTTTGCTGTGCCACAGGCGGCTCGGCAATAACAAAACTCTCGTCGTGGTACCTCTGTGCCGGCAAACCTAGGGCCGTTAAGTGCTCGCGCGCTTTATCCATATAGTCCTGTGGGCCACACACCATGACATCACGGCTGGCAAGATCAGGGCACACCGCAGCGAGCATCTCTTTTCTCAGGCGTGCAAAAAATACCGGAGCCTGTAAACGCGATTCACTCTCGACACCGGTCAGGTTGAAGGACAGGCTGACATTGGCGTGGCGTGAGGCGAGCATCTCCAGCTCATGGCGAGCTACGATATCCTCATAGCGACGGGCGCTGTGGTGAAAATGCACCGCCAGCGGCAACGACAAGTCAGTGATGTAACGCAGCACCGACAGCATAGGTGTAATGCCAACCCCCGCACTGAGCAAGAGTAATTTATCCGCACTGTGCGGCCCTAAATGAAACACACCCGCCGGTGCAGCCGCACTTACCTGCCCGCCTTTTGTCATATGTTGGTGCAACCAGTTTGAGACGACACCTTCGACCTCGCGCTTCACACTGATACTCAGCGTATGAGCTCTACTCGGCGAGGAGGACAAGGTGTAGCAGCGGCTGTATGCCCGCCCAGCAATCTCCAAATGCAGAGTGATAAATTGCCCTGGAAAGTAGTTCAGAGCGATGGCTGGGTCCGTGCAAAAAACGAACGTTTTAACACTGGAGGTCTCTTCAATGACATCGACACAGCGCAGCTGCAGTGTATTGGCGCCAGCCGTTGCAGCGGCCGAAAAGCGCTGCAGGGTAGGTGTCGATACAGCGGGATAATCAGGTCTGGGTTTGCGCTTGAGGATCTCGACTTCATCGCCAACGCGAATAACCCCTTCATTTTGCGCAATCAGGTTTTCGCCAAAGACGACTTCGCTGTCGCCAACCGCTTTGCGAAAGCTACTCAGTGTACGCAGCGGTTCTCCAGTTGGATCAGTGCGATGGCTAGACGGATCGACCGTTGTGAAGTTACAGCGCCCACAAGGTTTAGGCGCATCAAAGATGACTTCCCCTATACGAATTTGCGCCCATTCATCTTCGGCGAAAGCCGTGCTGCCACTGAGTACTATATTAGGCCTGAAGTTATCCATTGAGACAGGAGCCAACAGGCGGCGATTGAGATCTTGCAGTGACTGCTCTGTGGTCAACAGATAGGGAAAACCATCGGCAAAGCCCACTTGCGACTCGCCTTGATCAGCGACAAGACGCTTGGAAGCATCACTAAAATAGAGCAGCTGTAAGTTATCGCCTATCGCATCGCTGATCCACTGCTGCGCCACATCGCCACAGTACTGACCCGATATCTCGCTGCCCCATACTTCACAGCGCCGGTGCTCAGCACTAAACTGCGCGTGCTCTAAGGATAAGCACGCCATCCCGGGATACTGCAATTCAACACCTTGCGCCGTCAACTTAACGTTTAGCGCTGTAATCTGCGGATGGGTCCTACCTGTCACAAACTGACCATCGAGATTGGCAATGAGATAAGTTCTATCGCCGGCAAACCCGGTGCGTGAAACCTTGGCTTCACTAAGTGGTACAGGAGCACAAGATTTCACGGGGTAAATAGTGAGGGCACTGACAACAACTCTAGACATAGGTCACCTGTG
>JBMZCU010000160.1:0-7782 GCA_049613705.1 Pseudomonadales bacterium
AACTCTTGCGGCGAAAGTTTTACTCCTCTCAAGCGCAACAAATGTCGGCACAACTGCTCGAGCAAATCCCCTTGAGCAAAACTTGCCGACTCTAAAAAACCATCAACTACGTTTGGAATGGGTACAAAGTGCTTACGCCGCTGTTTAGGAAGCCCTTTTAGCAGCGCAATACAGCGATCACGAAGTAGGCCTGGCACCAACCACTGCAATCGCTCTGCTGGAAACTGCTTCACCAGCGCAACGGGAAGATTAATGGAGACACCGTCATCTTTGTTTTGTGGCTCAAAGTTGTACTCCAAGCCTAAATTTACCCCTTTCCAGTGCAATTGATCAGGATAGTCAGCGTCATTGATATGCTCCGCACAACGTTGCAGCACATCCTTTTCAGTCAGCACCAATATAGTTGGGTGCTGGGATTCAACACGCTTTCGCCACTTTTCAAAACCAATACCGTTAGTAATAAACCCGTCGCTGTGGGCAGAAATTTTTTCGACATAAAACTGGTAAAGTGTCTCTTCATCGACCAGCAGATCTCTACGCCGGGTTTTAACCTCCAACGCCTCGACCTCGTCGAGCAAAGCGCGATTTTGCTTAAAAAAGGGCGCCTTGGTGACATAGAGCCCTTCAACTAACGCACTGCGAATAAAAATCTCCTGCGCTTCCTCTGGATTTATAGGCCCATAATGCACAGGACGCTTAGGTACAATGAAGAGCCCGTACAGAGAGACCTGCTCGTCAGCGACAACCTGAGATCTTTTCTTTTGCCAGCGCGCTTCGTGATAATGCTTTTTTACTAAGTGAGGTGCCAGAGCTTCAATCCACTGCGGCTCTATCTTCGCCACATTGCGTGCATAGAGTTTAGATGTTTCCACTAACTCACTAGCGACCACCCACTGTGCAGGCTTTTTATATTGGGTTGAAGCGGGAAAGATGTAAAAGCGCCTGTTGCGCGCCCCCAGAAACTCTCTGTTTTCCTGCTTAAAACCAATCTGGCTAAGTAACCCAGCCAACAGAGATTTATGTACAGATTCGTAGCTGGCCTCCCCTGTATTCTCACGATAATCAAGCGCCTTACACGCCAAGTGAAGCTGGCGGTGAACATCACGCCATTCACGCATACGCATAAAAGAGAGAAAGTGCTTTTGCGCATATTTTCTCAACTGATTATTAGACAGAGATTGGCGCTGCTCTTCATAACTGTTCCACAGGTTGATAAAACCAATAAAATCAGAATCTTTGTCTTTATACAGCGCATGACATTGATCAGCTGCCTGCTGCTTATCAGCTGGACGCTCTTTAGGGTCTTGCACGCTCAACGCACTGGCGATAACTAAGACTTCACGGAGCGCGCCTTGGGTTTGTGCCTCTATAATCATGCGTGCTATGCGCGGGTCGACAGGCAGCTTTGCCATCTGCCGTCCAAGGGGCGTCATTTCTCTGCGCCCGTTCACAGCGCAAAGCTCCTGAAGCAGATTGAAGCCGTCGTTTATAAAGCGCTGATCAGGTGGATCAATAAAAGGAAACTGTGCAATATCACCCAACTTCAAGTTGAGCATTTGCAGGATAACCGAGCCCAAATTCGTTCGCCGTATCTCAGCATCCGTAAATTCAGGACGGCTCTCAAAATCTTCTTCGCTATAGAGGCGAATACACACTCCCGGTGCAATACGCCCACAGCGCCCCGCACGCTGTGCAGCACTTGCTTGGGAAATAGCTTCAACCGGTAAACGCTGCACTTTTGAGCGATAGCTATAGCGTGAGATTCTTGCCTGCCCCGCATCAATGACATAGCCGATGCCCGGAACAGTGACAGATGTCTCTGCAACGTTAGTGGCAAGAATAACCCGTGTTGCACTGATGCCATCAGGCTTAAAGATTTTGTTCTGCTCGGCAACACTCAACCTAGCGTAAAGCGGCATGACCAACGTGTTGCGAAGCTGTGCTTTGCGAAGGTGCTCAGCTGTTTCACGTATTTCACGCTCGCCGCTGAGGAACACTAAAATATCCCTGGGAGCCTGCACAGGCTTACCGCGATGAAGCTGCACAATTTCATCAATTGCCTCAAGTACTCCCTGCTCTTGCGGCAACGTCACTTTATCGTCTACGTGCTCTCTAACAAGGGGTCGATACAACATATCAACAGGGTAAGTTCGCCCGGATACTTCAATAATAGGTGCATCGTTAAAGTGCTTTGAGAAACGTTCCAAGTCAATCGTCGCAGAGGTGATGATCAACTTTAAATCCGACCGTTTATCGAGAATCCTACGCAGATATCCCAGCAAAAAGTCGATATTCAAACTGCGCTCGTGCGCCTCATCGACGATAATCACTTCATATTTAAGCAACAGCGGATCGCGCTGTGTCTCAGAGAGTAAAATACCGTCTGTCATCAACTTGATAAGAGATGCATCCCCAACCTGTTCGGTGAAACGCACCTGATAGCCCACTTTAACGCCAAGCGGTGAATGCAACTCTTCGGAAATACGCTGCGCAACTGTACGCGCGGCCAGACGCCGTGGCTGTGTATGACCGATTAAGCCTTTAACACCAAACCCTTCTTGCAAACAGATTTTTGGCAGCTGTGTAGTTTTGCCTGACCCCGTTTCTCCAGCGACGACTACAACTTGATGATCGCGAATCGCTTTCGCAATTTCACTGGCTCGCTCACTCACTGGAAGCTCAGCCAGGGTCACTTGCCCAACGGACTGTTTGCGCAATTCAACGCTATCTTTAGCTGCTTCAATTAAAGGGGCTAGCTGTGACAAAGTGCGATCGACAGGCTTACCTTCTTTTAAACGTTTTTTACAGCTACTTAACTTACACTGCACTTGTGCCGCTGTCTGCAAGTCACATTGATCCAGCAAATTGGATAATCTTTCAAGTTCGCTCAAAGTAAATCTCGTAAAAAAGGCCGCTCAGTGCGACCATAAATAATATTCTTCATTCAATGCAGCACTTTCCGTACTGACTTAAAGGCCGCGTATTTAAGCATTACCCGCCGCCATAGGATGTCCGTTAATAGCATAAATCTATCTGCGCACGTCATCTAAGCTCATAAAGCTCAAGGAAGTATTTCGTATTTGAGGCCTGTTTAATTAAGCTAAGAAGGCTGTTGCTGTCACATACATGAACAATAGCTATTCACTGCCAGCAATAAGCTCATCTGAGATAGCTAGTTGCTTGTAAAGCACTGAGAGAAAACATCCCCTCGATCGAAGGTAATCAGCTCACCCACCTCAATTTTTTGCCAGGGCTCATGGTCGGTCAGCGGTTCGGTTGCAACGACAGATACCTTATCTTTTTCAGTTGTTTCAGTATGAAAGTCGACGGTCAGATCACAGTCTTTTAACGTCGCCTCGCCAAAAGGCGCTTGGCGGGTTAACCACGACAGCTTTGTACTGGCATAGCAGAACAAGAAATTCGACTCCGAGAGCAACATATTGTAAACCCCGAGTTCACGTAGCTTTTCACAACAGGCGTGGATAAAGTCAACAAGTACTTGTGTAGATTCTGGACGCTTTGGAAACTGAGATCGCAATTGATCCATCAGCCAACAAAAAGCATATTCACTGTCTGTTGAACCCACTGGTTGATAGAAATTCAGCGGCCAATCAAAGAGCGCCTTATCCAATTGACCATTGTGCGCAAAGCACCACATATTTCCCCACAGTTCGCGACTAAAAGGGTGAGTATTTTCCAGTGTCACCTGGCCGACATTAGCTTGGCGAATATGACTGACAACCACATCGCTCTTGATTGGGTGACTTTGAATAAATTTCGCAATGGCAGAATCAACGCTCGGTTCAGGGTCGTGAAAAGTCCTTAGCCCCTTTCCTTCGTAAAAACCTATCCCCCAACCGTCACGGTGCGGCCCAGTACCACCACCGCGCTGCATCAACCCACTGAAACTAAAGCATATATCAGTTGGCACATTGGCACTCATGCCCAGTAATTCACACATTTTATACTTTCAACTCAACAACCGTTGTATTTTCATCCACCACTTTAGGCTTGGTGTTGCTTCCTTTAGTTTTCGCAGCTTTAGGTGTTGCAGCATCCTCTACCTCACTGCCATCCACCTCTTGCACCTTAGCTTGCGGTTCAACATTTGCTGAACGCGCTTCGCTGCTAGCTGCCAGCTCGGCATCGAGTGCCGCATTTGCACTTTCTAAGTTTAACGAACTCTTAGTGATAGTGTTCACTGTGCCGGACTTACGGCGCTCCTTAGTCACAGGCGGCAGGACAATCTTATCCGGTAAATCACTGACAATGTCCAAATCTGTCTGTACTTGCGCCGTTGTTGCCTCTATCTGCGTCAGACTACTTTCTTTTCGCTCACCGATAAATTGCGACTTCATATCCATAGTTAAGTCGACACTGGTTACGCTGGCAACCACTCGACCACCTGCTTCGATATGCAAATGCTGGCAAAAAACCTCACCTTCTAGCAAACCGCTGACGACGACATCTTTAGCTTTGACGATGCCTTTAACAATACCGCTCTTGCCAATGGAAATATTCTCAATGGAGGTAATTGCACCATCGACAACACCATCGATATGCAACTTGCCTGTAATTGCCAAATCACCCGAGATTTTATTTCCCTGGGCGATGATCGTTAGCGCATTTCGCTTTGGTTGAGCGGGTAAAGATTTTTTAAAGAAGCCCATTTAACCGATTCCACTTTTTCAAAGATTGTATCGAAGTTTGCAATATTCCAACTGATAAAGTTTTGTGGGTCTATCGGTTTGGATAGGTGCAACAGCTCATAGTGCAGATGCGGGCCAGTCGAGCGACCAGTATTACCGCTTTCTGCTATTTTTTGGCCTTTATGCACAAACTCACCGCGCTTGACCAACATTTTATTTAAATGACTATAACTCGTCTCAAAGCCAAAATTGTGACTCAACTTTACGAAATTGCCTCTGGCGGAGCGTCGCTGGGCAACACTTACAACACCGTCTGCGGGAGCGTAAACCGGTGTGCCAATTGTCGCTTTAAAATCCATTCCCTCATGCATTTTCTTCACTTTTTGGATAGGGTGAAAACGCATGCCAAACTTATCGCTGATGCGCAGTGCACTGATCGGCATTCCATTGGGAATAGCATTTAATATAAATAAACGCTGTTTGGTCAAAATAGCCAAGCGCTCAAAACGACTTTCTCCGGAGCTCAACAGTGGCTGCACGTTGAGCATCTTTTCAAGCTCGTCTAAACTTTTATCTAATGCATTCAAGTTGCCATCTAGTGACGCATTAATTTGCTCAATTTTTATATTTTCAGCTTGTAGGCGATCGCGTTCAAGCTCTACCTTAGTCAGTGAGGACTGAAGCTTAGGAATATTCGTTATATCCTGACGCAACTGATCGCGCTCATCGGTTAATGAATTCAACGCATCACTGAGGAGGCCAATTTTACCGTTCTCTAGGGCCAGCTTATCGCGCTGATTCACCACGCGATCAAAAAGATCGCTCAGCTCGCCTAACTCTCGCTCATACTTTTGCTGGGTGCCTAGCACGCTCTTGTATTCACCATTGAGTTTTTGATGATCTTCAGAGAGAGTATTCAGCTCATCTGTCGTGCGCACCAGCATCCAATTACTCAGCAAGACAAACGCAATCACTGCTAAAAAAATAATGGCTGCGATATATCGCGCCACTTTACTCATTGAAAACTGGTGCGAACCCGCTCCTGTTGTCAACGTTATAACCATCTGTTTTTTCAAAAATAAACCTACGTAAACCCGTGTTGAATCGCCAGAGTCTCAACCCTCCTTGAATTGACCGCCAACGCCTGTGCTTTTATACGAGGCTATTTTAGTCGAAAGCTGTAAATTTCGCATTAACTTTGCACTCGGCAGTACAAAGTTAATACGCACACAATTTACTTCACAAGACGGTAACAGGGCACATACTGCTCATGATCAATCTTCATCCTGCGCTGTTCCACAAAAGCGCTCAGCAACACATCGAGCTTCTCCATTATTTCAGGATCTCCGCTGAGCGAGAAAGGACCGTGCTGCTCAATAGACTCAACCGCCGGGGCTTTCACGTTACCTGCAACAATACCCGATAGCGCCCTGCGCAACTGGGCCGCTAAAATGTAATCCTCCTGCCCCAAGTGGAGGTTTAACTCGGCCATGGCTTGGTGCGTCGGCTCAAACGGTGCTTGAAATTCGTGGGGAATATGGAGCTGCCAATTATAGTGATATGACTCACCGTGCTCTCTGCGGTGGCTGTGAATATCCTCTAAGCCGCGCTTCATCGCCAAGGCGACAGCTTGAGGGTCGTCGACAATAATCTGGTAGCGCTGGCTGGCTTTCTCACCGATAGTCGCCTTGATAAATTTATCGACATTCTCAAAGTACGCTTCGCTGCCAGCAGGGCCTGTAAAGATAAAGGGGAACGGAATACCTGCATTTTTGGGGTGCAGCAAAATACCCAGCATATAGAGTATTTCCTCAGCCGTACCGGCCCCGCCTGGGAACACTATAATCCCGTGTCCCAGCCGGACAAAAGCTTCAAGGCGCTTTTCTATATCGGGGAAAATAACCAGTTCGTTCACAATGGGGTTTGGTGATTCAGCAGCAATAATGCCAGGCTCTGTAAGTCCGATATATCGCGGGTTATCAAAACGCTGTTTGGCGTGTGCAATAGTCGCGCCCTTCATCGGCCCTTTCATCGCCCCTGGGCCACAGCCTGTACAGATATTTAGCTCTCTGAGGCCAAGTTCATACCCCACTAACTTTGAGTACTCATACTCTACACGGTTGATCGAATGCCCTCCCCAGCACACGGCAATATTGGGCCTAATATTGGGTCTAATCACTGCTGCGTGGCGCAATATATGGAACACAGTGTCGGTAATATTTTGCGACTCGCTCAAACCGGCACCGTTCTGATTCAGCTCCCCGCCAACGTAGAGCAAATCACGTAGTACTGAGAATAAGTGTTCTCTAATGCCTTGAATAATCTCTCCATCGACAAAAGCGCTGGCAGGCGCATTTTTCAAGTTGAGCATAACCCCGCGATGCTTTTGCTCAATCCTAATATCAAACTGACGGAACTTACCAAGCAGAACGTGCGTACTATCGATTTCACTCCCCGTATTCAACACGGCAAGACTGCACTGGCGAAATAGTTTATACAGGCTGCGCTCACTGGCCTCATCTTGCAGTTGCGCAACCTCGTAGGGTGAAAGTGTATCTAAACTTACCAGCGGTTTAACACTGGCATCAATATAGGCTGGGTTCGTCATTCATCTACTCCTTGATTACAGCTCAAACAGTGTTTCTAGAGCGACTCGAATAGTAAAAAGTGCAATAGCAAGCACTGAGCCCGTTAGTTAAGTAATAACAGATATTGTAATAAATTCAAACAAAACACAGTGTTAGCCTTCGTGTGGACAAACACGCATAGGCTTTGAAGTCCCCACAGCAACACTCACTCAGCAAGCTGCGCTAGATGACCGCTGACAAGCCTCCTCGATTATATGCACTATACTGTAGATTACGGCCCTGCCACTTTAGTAGGATTTTATTATCAATAGCTTCCATTTTCCTGTCTCAACAATATAATGCAGGCGTGAATTCTATAAATTCCCATTAGCGCAGGGGTTTGCTTTAGATAACTACACTTTATCCTTGTCATTTACTGTTAAGGCAAATCTGAATTCAAACGTTTGTCGGGGGGCGGTACTCGCTGAAGTTTAACCACATCGGCGATATAATAGCTGGAATGATCTTTTAGCTGGTGCTACTCATCACTCAGAATTTTTAGCAAG
>JBMZCU010000161.1:0-7763 GCA_049613705.1 Pseudomonadales bacterium
AAGGTAGTCGCTTAGGCTTTTCTACAATTAAAGCTAGCATCTATGGCGTGCACAAAGGAAGCTAGCCTAAGGAGAAACAACACCTGCAGAGAAAAAACTATTACACAGAGTGCTTGCTGAGAAAGTGCTCTGTGTAAATTAGGATGGGCACTTATCTCGAGCTCTCGTAAAATCTGCAGTAACGCTCGCCCAACCCTGCGCTCCAACAGAAATAGGATTAACGCTCGACAATCCTGCGCTTCGGTAGAACTCTGATTAACGCCCACCAACCCCGTTCACGAGCATCCCTGCTCTCCACGGGGTACCTACATCCTGTAGTATTACTCAGCGATCTCGGCGTTGTGATAAACCTCTTGTACATCTTCACAGTCGTTCAACAGTTCCATGAACTTCTCAAACTGCGCCACATCATCACCCGTCAGCTCGGTAATGGTCTGCGGTACAAAGGTCACTTCTTCGCGCTCAAACTCTATCTCGCCAAAAGCCTCTTGTAACGCGTTCTTAGCTTTGAAGTACTCAGTGTGCGCCGCGTTCACCGTCAACACGCCGTCTTCATCTTCGATGTCGATCACATCCACATCCGCCATCATCAGCGCTTCCAGTACCGCTTCTTCATCGTCGTGGGGGAAGACAAACACGCTGTTGTGATCGAACATGTGAGCGACGGTACCCTGGCCACCAAGCTTGGCCTTGCCCTTGTTAAAGGCGGTGCGTACATCACCGAATGTGCGGTTGTTGTTGTCCGTGAGACAGTCGACGATCACCATGCAGTTGCCAGGGCCAAAGCCCTCGTAGCGCGCCGGTGCGTAGTTTTCTCCGCCGCCGCCCTTGGCCTTCTCAATCGCTTTATCCACAACATGGGCCGGTACCTGGTCTTTCTTGGCGCGGTCGATCACGTTGCGCAGCGCCGGATTGCCCTCTACTTCTGTACTGCCATTTTTGGCTGTGACATAAATTTCCTTGGCGTATTTGGCGTAGAGTTTTGACTTAGCACCCTGCGTTTTCGCCATCGCGACTTTACGCACTTCAAACTTTCTTCCCATGAGAATATCTCTTGTGTCAGTTAAACAAGTGGCGCTATTTTAATGGCTCCTCGCGCAAATCACTAGTGATCATCCCAGATAAAGCGATCTGCGCGTTTAAGCGTTGCACAAATTGAATAACACGCCGGTTGCGCTGCCAAGTTGCGCAGCCATTAATAGCGGCCTGTAACAGGTAGATAGGGAAAAACGCCCACGCCACCCAGTGCCCTAAATCTGCAGCCAGTAATCCGAGTGGATAGAGGCTTGTCAGCGCGGTGAGCAAGTGAAACAGCGGGTGAAACGTAAATTTAGCAGGGCGTGTGCAGCGCCGCGCTGCACGCAACGCGATAGGTAGGATAAACAACCAGCACAGCGCTAAACCCACCCAGGGTAGCGCCGTGGGGAGGACTTCTTTGAGCGCACGTGGATACGGCATCAGCGCCAGCGCTTTTGTCGCCAGCTCAACGCACTCGCCGCTGTCTAGTACAGCACAGACACTGGCCCGCAGTTGCCGATCGATATAGAGGGTCAACGCACTGTCCCGTGCAATAGGCCCCGATGCTTTAAAACATTCAATAACACCGCAGCCACCAGGCCCTTCGCGCTCGGCAAAGTGAACGTAGAGCCCCTCTTCAGCACTGGGCTGTCGGTGATAGAGATAGCAGCGCAAGCTGCTCAAGTGAGGTGTAATGGCCAAGCCCTCGCAAAGATGAGCGCTAAACATAGCGCGTTGCGCGGTGTAAAAACAGTCCAGTTGCGCGACATTATTGCAGCCAGCAAGTGATCATACGCTTTGCATAGGTTCAGTGCTTTTTCTTTTTCTGACGTCTGCGCTTGGCGCGGCGCACAAGCTCACGTATCAAGTGAAACAGAAAACTGGCAGCTAACCCCAGCGCCATGAGCGCTAACAGCCAGCCACCCAAGTCACAGATCCACTGTTCGTTGCACGGCAGGCCTATTTGTATCACAGCGCTAACCTGCCCTTAAATCGACGAAGGTATCATAGTAAGCCGCACCGGCGCCGATATCAGTCCGGCTGTTGCTGTCAATTAAGGCGTTGATGCTCTGGCCGGTCTCACTGGCATTGCACCAGGCACCTTTCTCGACACACAGCACACCGGGGGCAACGGCCTCGGTGACCTCAGCGATAAGTTGCACCTCGCCCAAGGCGTTGCTCAACACAACGCTTTGCCCACTGTGTAGCGAGTAGCGCGCAGCATCTTGCGGATGAATTTCGACCGCCTCGGCACGGGTCTCACTCGAGCCGCCAAATGTCGCGTTAGTGCGCCGGCTTGAGGCCGGTGAAAGCAACCTAAAAGGGTGCTCAGAGCGCAGTTGGGTGTACTGTGGCAGCGCGCAATCTTCGCGCTCACCCAGCGCCTGACTGTAGAGTTCTATCTTGCCACTCGCTGTTGTCAGCTGCGCTTCACTGAGCCAGATGCGATCCTCGCGTTGCATCGCCAGCGCCTGCTCGGTCGGCAGTTCACTGCCCTTAACTCCCTGTGCGGTGAGGTCGAACTGGCGGTCCATCAAGTGCGCATCGTCCTCAACAAAACAGCTATCCGAGTAGCCGAAAGCCTGTGCCAGCAGGCGGAATATCTCTGTGTTTGGCTTGGCCTGCCCCACCGGGGCGATCACAGGTTCGGCGCGCTGTAGGTAGGCGTGACCGTAAGAGGCGTAGATATCGTGGTGCTCAAAGTGAGTGCACGCCGGCAACACGATATCCGCATAGGCGATACTGTCATTCATCTGCACATCACAGCCAACAACAAAGATATCGTCCTGCGCTAAAGCTTGGCGCATCGCATTTTGATCGGGGTGTGTCGCCACCGGGTTGTGATTGTAGACAAAGACCACACTGATAGGCGCCGGCTGTTGACGGTCTAACATCACTTTAGCGCTATCTAAAATATTGAACACCCGGCGTTCACCCGTCGCGGCGATCACAGGCTGAGGGCCTTTGATAAAAGCCCCAGAATAGCTGGCCATAATGCCCTGCCCAAGTGCCCCTAAAGTGCCGCACAGTACCGGTATGGCGTAGGCGGCGCGAATGGCAGACCCGCCATTACAGGTACGCTCCAGTCCAACGCCGGCACTCATGGCGATGCATGTGGCCTCACTGAGCAAGTTTACAAATTGCTCAAAGGCCTCTTCGCTCACTGCGCAGTGGCGAGCGATATCGTGCTCGCAAAAACTCGCAGCATGTGCAAGATACTCATCAAACCCTGTCACACGTTCACGCCGTGCCACATCGATTCTGCCACGCTGTTGCAACTGCGCAATAGCCTTGAGCGCCAGCACCACATCACTGCCGGGCGCAACTTGCAAAAAGAGGTCGGCTTGGCGTGCAATCTGTGTCTCGTGCGGGTCGATAACCACCAGCTTAGCGCCTTGCTTGCGCGCGCGGTTGATCACGCGCATCAAGTGTAAGTTCGTGACGCTGGTATTCGTCCCCCACATGATAATCAGATCTGCGTGTTCGGCCTGCTCAGGCGGCATGCCCTGGGCCGCACCAAACAGTGATTTGTACGCCAGCCCTTTAACCCCGCCGCACAATGGTGAACGGTGCAAGTCACTGGCGCCCATGCGCGCAAAAAATGCCTGATCTAGCCCGCCACCAGCTAGCTTGCCGTGAGGGCCAGCGTAATTGAGCGGCAGCACTGTCTCAGCGCCGTGGCGCGCGATTGCCGCCTGCGTATTCTCGGCGATGTGCTGCAGCGCCTCCTCCCAGCTAATCTCTCGATACTGTCCACTGCCCTTAGGGCCAGTACGCAGCAGGGGTGTTTGTATACGCTTCTCGCCGTGCACAAAATCTGGGTAGTACTTCGCAACTTTGCTACACACACTGCCCAGGGTATACGGGTTGGCTGTCGAGCCGCGCACTTTGACTATCCTGTCCCCCTCAACGCTCACTTTCAAACTGCAGGTATCAGGGCAATCTAGGGGACATACGCTTAATTTTTCAACGCGTGTAGGCTGCATGCTCGGCTCTCCATGGTCGCTATTATTGTCAGTGTACACAGCTAAATGAAGGTCCTAACTCTTCGCTCAAGCTGATCGCGATAGCGCCAAATACCCACAACGCGCGTGCTTGCTTGCGCAGCTGGGAAGTACTGTGTCACTGTGATTTTTATACAGCCTACTGGATTAAGAGGTACTCGTTAAGTACCAATTATATAGCGCTGGAAGGGCCCACTTTGACAGTGGGCAGTGGATAAGGGAAAAATGGGGATATAGGTGCAACCTAAGGCTAGCCAGCAGCCAGTTCACGGTAGCTCATCAAGCAGTCGCGCCCATTCATCTTGGCTTGATAAAGTGCTTTGTCAGCTTGCTCCATCAGTTGTTTTGCGCTCTTGGCACCACAGCTGGTTGAAGCGACCCCCAAACAAGAGGTCAAATAAGGTTTAGTGCTTGAGTAGGCGTGTTCGATACGCACCTCAGAGAGCCTTTTAACGACCGCATCTCCCACCAAGATCGCGCCCTCTAAATCGGTTTTGGGCAGCAGAATCACAAACTCTTCGCCGCCGTAGCGCGCCAGTAAATCTGCGGGTCTTCTCAACTGCGAGGCCACCACCTGACAGAACTCGCGCAGGCATTCATCGCCACGCTGGTGACCATAATTGTCGTTGTAGGCTTTAAAATGATCTATATCCAGAAAAATCACACTCATCTGTGACTTTTCGCGTAAATTCATCCGCCAGTAGCGTCCCATCGACTCATCTAATCCGCGCCGGTTGACCACTTCGGTCAGCGGATCGAGGTGGGTCAGTTTAAGCAGTGCGTGATTGGCCTCATCGAGCTCTGCTTTCATCTGTGCGATGCGCGACATCGCGCGAATTTTTGCAGCCAGCACAATACTGTTCACCGGCTTTAGCAGATAGTCATCACCACCGGCATCTATGCCCTGGCTAAGGTAGGAGTCATCACATTGGCCTGTGAGGAAAATAATTGGGATCCACTGTTCCTGCAGTTCGCGAATTTGCCGTGTCAGCTCAAACCCGTTGACCTGCGGCATCTCGACATCCATCAAAATCAGATCGATGTCCTCCTGCGCTAGAACTTGCAGTGCAACTTGTGCGCTCTCTGCCGTAAAGGGGGTATATCCCTCGGCTGAAATGATCGCACTGACCATCTTGCGCACTAGGCGCGAATCATCAACGACCAGAATGCGCATCAGCTCTCTCACTTAGTCTGCCATCGACTGCTATTACAGAGCGTTTCAAAATAGCTCTACCTCCCCCTCGTCCAAGTTTTCCTGCTTCACCGCCTGATTTGCTGTGCGCTCACGGCTGGTTTTGCGAATACTTTCACACTGTTGAATACAGCTTAGTAGGGCACTGGGATTTAGCAAGCTGTCGTCGCTTTTGATACGCTGCAGCTGCTCGTTCAAGCCGCTAAAAATAGTGAGCTGCTGCTTGACCGCGTGGATCGCCTGATTGGCGACGTCTTCGAACTGCATCGCGCGTACCGCGCCATCTAAATGAAATTTAAATTTCCCACTGAGTTTGCCAAGGCTCGCTAAACGCTCAATCAGCTGCTGGTTGTCTCTATCAAGTTGATCGACTAAATTGACGATTTTATCGCGGTTTCCCTGGTGTACTTCCTCCTGGCTTGCGCCCTGCACACCGCCGAGTATCGTCATCACTTGGGTAGAGACCGGATCGCTGTGACGTTTGTCATCTTCAATATCTTCCAGCTGCTCGTGATGCGAGAGCGTCAAGCGGTAAATACTGGTGAAGCTCTCTTCCAAGGTCGTCGTCGCCTCATTGATCAGGTTCTCAACGCGCTCTATTTCATCGGCGACCACACGCTGTTGCAGCTCTAAGCTCTGCTGTAACTGGGCGATATACTCGCGCTGTGTCTCCTCTGCGCTCAAATCGGCGCCTTGCTCGTGGCTATCTTGCGATACGCCCTGAGCAGTGCTGGCGCGCAGCGCAATCACGATTAAGGCTGCACCTTGCACTGCCAGTAAGCTCAAGGTTGTGACACTGGCGCCGTGAAGCAGCGCACTGGCGAGGAGCAGGACAGTCCAAACCGCTCCTCCCCACATATAAGCTGGTTTAATGTTCAAAACGCACTCCCCTCAAAGTTGTCACTTGTTAAACTGTGCGACCAATTGCTGGGCTATCTCATTAAGTGGTAACACATAGCTAGCAGCGCCTAGGCGCACCGCTTCACCGGGCATGCCCCAAATCACACTGCTCTGCTGATCTTGCACAATAGAGATAGCCCCGGCATCGACCAATCGCTTCATACCCGCGGCGCCATCGCCGCCCATCCCTGTGAGCAGTACCGGGATAACGCTCCAACCGCGCAACCCCACTAGCGAGTCAAACATCACATCGACCGCCGGGCGATGACGATTGACTTTGTCACCTGCATTCAAGGCGCAGTGTAATTGCCCCTCTTGTTCTATCAGTTGTAAATGTTCAGCCCCCGGAGCTATATAGGCGCAGCCTGCGCACAATGTGTCCCCCTGTTCCGCTTGCTTAACATCGATAGCCACCCCGGCATTGAGGCGATCGGCAAAGCGCTGGCTGAAGTTCTCCGGTATGTGCTGGGTGATGACAATCGGCGGGCAATCCAACGGCATCGCCGCCAACAGTGTTTTCACAGCCTCCACCCCTCCGGTGGACGCGCCAACAGCAATCACCGTGCGCCACTGTTTACGCCCTAGGCCGTGTGGCGCCTGCTCTACTTTCTTGAGGACTGAGCGGAATTTAAGGCGCTGGTAATTCGCTGCCGCCACCTCAATTTTGTCACACAGCTCGCGGCTGAATGTCGTTAAATCATCATCACTGGCCCCGCGGCGCGGCTTGGCAATAAAGTCGACCGCCCCCAACTCGAGCGCCTTGAGCGTGGCGTCAGCCCCTTCATGGGTCAAGGTAGACAGCATCACCACCGGCATGGGGTTGAGCTTCATCAAGTTGCGCAGGAAAGTGACACCGTCCATTTTCGGCATCTCGATATCCAACGTGATGACATCAGGCTGCAGTGACTTTATCTTCTCGCGCGCATCGTAAGGGTCAACTGCCGCCCCGACGACCTCAAACTTTGGGTTGCGTGACAACAGCTCGCGCAACACATTGCGGATTAGCTGTGAATCATCGACGATGAGTACCTTGATCGCTCGCTCTTTTTTATCCATTAAAACAACTCGACTTCTGTATCATCCACGCTAGAGGTTGCCCGCTCGCGGAAGCTGCGTTCCGATTCGACCAGATTAAGCGACTCATTCGCACCGATTTTATTGACCAGCATGCGCCCCTCATCGGGGAAGTAGGCAATCTTTCGCGCGCTGGTGCCCCCTAAGTCGCAACCGCTCAATTGCAGTTGCTCTTCTTTTATATAGTTTTGAATAAACTCAATATTTTGTGCCCCAACGCCCCCGTAGGAATTGAGCATATTTCCACCGCCTGTGATTTTGACTTGCATGTGCTCGCGCTTGCCACCGTGCTTCATGATCTCGTTAATCAGCTGCTCCATCGCGAAGAGTCCGTAGCGCATTGAACGGCTCAAGTTACTACTCTGGCCGCTCTGGGGCAGCATAAAGTGGTTCATGCCACCGATGCCGCAGTGCTCGTCGTAGATACAGGCTGACACACAAGAGCCGAGCACAGTGGTAATCACAATCGACTCACCACTGACGTAAAACTCGCCCGGCTTTATCTTGACGCAGTAGCGCTTCCACTTGGGCTGCCAAAAGGCCTGTATACTTTCAAACCCCGGCAAAACACGGGG
>JBMZCU010000162.1:0-7763 GCA_049613705.1 Pseudomonadales bacterium
GGAAGAGATTTCTGAAAGTGGCGAATTGGATGAATTAATTGTTAAACCCGCCAAAGAGCTTCGCAATGAGGTGCGTGCACTCAAGGCCAAGCTGGCGCAGACAGAAACCGAAAAAAACACCCAAGAGAAAAAACAGGAAAAGCTAGAGGCGCTGTTAGATCTGCGCCGTGAAGATACTGGCTACCCTGACTTTTATCTAGTTGCCCGTGAAGAGTCTCGCGCTCTGATGCAGCAGTGTCACCTCTGCCTAGATGACTTTCAAGCGCTGAGTAGCGAGAACCTCGAGACCTTCCGCACCTTAGATCTATCAGACAGTGCGCGTCACTTCAGCCAACAGGCAATGGCGACTCTCTACTGTCAACTCAATGGCACGGTCGGGCGCTTTGTCGCGGCGCTGCGCGAACTAGAGCGCCACCTGCCCATGGAGATGATCCAGCAGATGCAGAGCGATCTCGCCTACAGCAACCAAGAGGTCGAGCTGGCGATACAGCGCTATGACGCCATGTTGGCCAAGCATCAAATCGAAGCCAAAGCGCGAGCTGATGCACGCGAAGCGGCGAAGCACAGAGGCCCTGGTCGGCCTAAGAAAAACACGAAAGCGTAAGGAGTACGGATATGGCATCTCTTGCAGCGCTATCACCTGTCCCGCTAGAAGACAATCAACGCGTGCCAGCCGTGATAGGAGATCATCACCCACAGGTGGGCCAACTGGTTCACCCTGACAGAATCACTGAACTGGTCGAGATTAAATACGCGGTAGATGCGCTGACACCTCAGCAGCGCTGGGAGATGGCTGCAGCGAGCCGCCGTGCCGCCGCCGAGAAGCGTCGCCGCTTGTTGCGCCCGATCCTCGCACTGACAGCTCAGGGTGTTAAAGATCGCGCCGCGATTTTGAACACCATCGCCAGAATAGAAGCGCGTGACTTAGCACCAGATATTCTGGATATCGCCAAAGAGCTGGCGCAAAAAAATGCTGTCTGCCCTGGACGTTCGACATTCTACAACTGGCTGCAAGCTTATCGCCGCTTTGATATCGCAGGACTGTTGCCACAGCACACAGGCCGCGTGCGCCAAGCTAAGGGCTGGGAAATTGCCTGTTTGCGCTTGTTTCACATCCCCAGCAAGCCGGGCTTTGCCGATGTTTCCCACGCTTTGAAGCGGGTCGGCTTGCAGGCCACGGCGAAGCAAGTTGGCGACTTCATTAAATCGCTACCTGCCGAGTACGGTGTCGACAGCCCCTGGCGCGTAGGCGTGCATTACTTTCGCCAGAATTTGGCACGTTATGTCTCTATGGATCACAGCTCCCTAGAAGTCGGCCAGATGTACCAGGGCGACGGCCACACCTGTGACGCCTACATTGAACACCCTCACAGCGGGCATGTATGGCGCGCTGAGCTGACGATCTGGATTGACGTGCGCTCGCACTATATCCCCGGGCACTACCTCAGTGCCGCTGAGAGTGGCGAGACCACTCTCTACGCACTCTCAGTCGCACTACAGAACGAAAACCACGTTCCCGACAAAGTGCACATCGATAACGGCTCGGGCTTTGTCAATCAGATGATGAGCGACCGCGCAACAGGGTTTTACAACCGCTTTGGCATTGATACCCGCAAAGCCATTGCGGGCAACTCCAAAGGCAAAGGGTTAGTTGAGGGTTGGTTTAGAACCTTTCGCAACCGCCACGATAAGTTCTGGAACGGCGGAAAAGACTACTGCGGCCACGATCAAGCAGCAGAGACCAACCGACAGATCACCCAGCAGATCAAGCAGGGCAAGCGCTCGTTGCTTTCTTACGAGCTTTACAAAGCCAGTGTGGCGGCCTTTATCCACGAGTACAACCACACTCCACAGCGCGCACTGGGTGGGTTAACCCCGGCGCAGGTGTGGGCCGGGCTCAAGCGCAACCCTGTTGAATTGCAGGCCGCCGCCATTGTCCGCCCGCAATACAGCCGTAGCGTGAGCCGCAGCGCGGTGACTATCTTCAACCGCCAGTACGAGCACGAGACCCTGCGCAGCTATCACAAGAAAACCTTGTTTGTGGAGGTGGACCTCAACGATGAGAGCGCGGTGTGGATCTACGACCAAAAGCAGCGCCTGGTATGCAGAGCTGAGCTCAAGACTAAGAAAGCATTTGCCGCAGATTCTATTTCGGAAGACCGCCGACTCAAGCGTGAAGCTGAGCGGGTCAAGCGTGTCGAGAAGCGCCTGAGCTTGATCAGAGCTGAGGAGAGCCGCTCCCTCGATCACGCGGACAGCTTGAGCGCGCTCTACGAGATCGAAGCAGAGATCAGCGAGGCGCTGACACACAGCCCGCAGCCGCGTGCCGACTTCATTCAAACGCCGAGTGCCGACACCCCTGAGCACATCGAAATCGACATTTTAAGCGACGACTATTAAGGAATATCACTATGCCTGGCAACCGCCCGCAAGCCCCATACAAGCCTGTACCCGTGCCTGAAACATTCTTGGAGCACTACACCCAAGATGATCGCCAACTGTGTATCAAAATTTTGAACTGGCTCGCCAACAACGAGAAGAGTGTGTCTTGGCTGGCAAAGCTATCGCGCATGGCTCACAGCACGCTCTATCGCAGCGTCAAGGGCGAATATAAGACAGACCCCGCTCAGCACTTGAAAAAGGCGATGGATGCAATCCGCACTCAGGCCTCGCGCAACAGCATCAATGAGGTGCCCTTTGTACCGACCACGGTTTCAGAGATCGCCTGGGCGGCGTGTAAGCGCGCCCGCCGCTACCGCAGCTTTGCCATTCTCACTGGGTTCGTCGGCACGGGGAAAACACGCAGCCTGAAAGAGTACCAGTGGCAGCACGAGAACACGCTGATGATAGAGGCGGATCCCGGGATGGCTGTCGCCTCATTGCTCAATGAGTTGGTACAGGCCGCTGGCTGCTCCATGGTGAAGCACAACGCCAATCAGCACACCAAGTTCAAAGCCATTCTGGATGAGCTGACCGATACCGACACCCTGTTGATTATCGATGAGGCTGAAACCTTGACCCCTAAAGCCTTGCACTACTTGCGCCGTATTCGCGACAAAGCGCGTGTCGGCATTGTGCTGTCGGGCACAGAGGCGCTGGCCGCACTGATCAAGCCAGAACACGGAGAATTCGACCAGATCCGCTCGCGGGTTAACTTTTGGCCAAATACCGCGCACGGCATCAAACGCGAGGATGCGGAGGCAATTATCAGCATTTCCTTTGCCGATCTTGGAGACCTTGACGATGCCATCAGCGAGCGCCTCTGGCAGTACTGCAAAGGCTCAATGCGCATGCTGGTCGAGGAGTTGATCCCGGCGATCCGCGACTACGGCTTACCCAAACACGCACTGTCGGTTGAGCTTATCGACAGCGTGGCGAGCAAGGTGCTCAACCTCAAGAAACCCGCCTGATTACAGGCATTTAACCCAACGTAAAGCAAGGAGAACATATATGAAGATCTGGAAAGCACTCACTGGCATTGTCCAGCCGCTCACAGACTTGGTTGACAACCTGCACACCTCGGAAGAAGAGCGCCTGCAAATCAAGGCAGGACTCTTTCAGGTGCAGTCCACCATGGCGGAAAAAGTCATGGACTATGAAGGCCAAATACTGGAGAGCAAGGCCAAAATTATCACCGCCGAAGCGCAGGGCGCGAGCTGGTTACAGCGTAACTGGAGACCCATCACTATGTTGACCTTCCTGGTGTTGGTGGTCTGCGATGCATTTGGCTGGACAGCCTTTCGCCTCGCCGATGAAGCCTGGACGCTCTTGCAGCTCGGGCTCGGTGGTTACGTGGTAGGCCGCAGCGTCGAGAAGATCACCCCCAAGCTCACCGAAGTGATGCGCAAGGACTGATCATGAACGAGCGCAAGCGTCTTTACACCTTACTGCAGGTTGCTAATCAGGAGCTCGCAAAGGCCAGTGCAGGCTGGAGCGAGGACTGCTACCGCGATTTGCTGCAGCGCCATGGGGCTACCGAGAAAAGCGGCAAAGTGTCGGCAACCACGATGGATCTGGGCCAGCTTGAGCGCGCTTTGCGTGAAATGAAAGCGCTGGGCTTTAAGCCGCGCGCCAACCGCAAGGCGTCTCCAGCCAACAATTGGCGCGGCCCGCGCATTGGCAAGCTCAATGCGATGTGGTGCGCCATGGCCGATGCCGGCGTGGTTAAGAATCGCAGCAGTGAAGCCATGCACAAGTGGTGCGAAAAAAACGTGCCCGGCCTCAGCAAATTACCCTGGGCTACGGGTGCCCAACTCAACAAAGCCGTCGAGATGATGAAAGCGATGGCTCGTGCTAATGGAGTAGAGCTTGTATGAAACACTGGGATATTGAGAGTACTGACATTCAATCGGATTTGCTGCCGCAAGGGTTACAGGAGCTTTGCCAAGTTATTGGGCTTAAAGCGACTTTGAACCTCGCTAAAGCATACCCGGGTGTCACTCTCTATATTCCAGCAGTACCCGTGCAAGGACATGCCATTGCCAACGTTGTCGGCCTAGATGCGTTTCAAAAGCTTGTGCACGTTTACCAACAGGAAACACTGCGTATTCCAAAGCTCGATGCAGCTATACGTCAGGTAAAACACAAAGCAGTCATTAATTTAAAACAGCATGGCGAATCTAATCGCAATATCGCTTTAGAGCTGGGCTATACACAACGCTATGTGGAAATGCTAGTGAGTGCACAGCGTGCAGAAAGCCAAATCGACATGTTTGAGGACTAGAAAATGCAAACATTGAAATTTCACCCACAGTTTTTATCGGCCATTTTAAGCAAGCGCAAGTGCCATACGATCCGCCGTGATACATCGGTGACGACTGGCGATTGGTTGAACTGCGAATCGGCAGATGAGGACAATCAGTATGTCAGCGTGTATGTGCAGTGCCGCTACACCCAGCCGATCGTCATCAGCGAGCACGGTGCTTTAGTCATCGACGGCGTCGATCTGGATCCCTCAGACATCAAGAGTGTGATTTACAGTGAGGGATTTGATAGCGAGCAGGACTTTATACGCTTTTTTAAAGCAACTTATGGTCTGCCATTTCAAGGCGTGCTTATCCACTGGCACACGCCTGTTCACCTGCACGCCGTGGAGGACAGCCATGTTGCTCTGCCGCTGCCCTAATTGCCACAGCCGGATCCACCTCGAAGCGCTGATACAGGACAGTGCCGCTCAGGAATTGATCGCACTGGTCACTGGCATGGACAGTCACCTAGGCCGCCCGCTGGTCGTGTATTTAGGATTGTTTCGCAGTGCCAGCCGCGACCTCGCCTTCGACCGCGCGTTGAAGCTCGCTAACGAAGTACTGCAGTTAGAACCTGCCCAGGCACTACCGCAAGCGCTGGCCCAAACGGTGGAGGCGATCCGCAATAAGCGTCAGCAACAACCGGGCATAAAGCCGTTGAGCAACCACAATTATCTAAAGCGCGTCCTCGAGGACGTACCTGCGCAACCTGGCGATATAGCCCAGGCAACAAGCCGCCGGATGAGCAAGCAGGAAGCGCGCAGCGGCGTCACGGCGGCGATCATGGATATTAACGACACGGACTGGTGAGAGAGATGCAAACCTTAAACACATCGCTGAGCAACGACGTTGCAACGCGTGAGCAAACGGCGTGCAAACGCCCTGGCAAAGAGGCGCACTGGCCTGAGCACTGGCCAAAATCGCAGCGCTGCAAGCAGACAGCAGACATGTTTCAACCCGGCAAGCCAACACCTGACCCACGATAGCGAAACGCCTGCGGGCGTCTACCAGCTGTAGCGACCTGGTACTGATGAGCAGCTAAACCACAAGGAGAACACCATGAATAAAACCCAATTGATTGACGTGATTACACGCAAGATGAAAATCCGCCACGACCGTGCAGTGAGTAATAAAGACGTTGATTGCCTGATTAGTAGCTTTAGTGAGTGTGTTACTCAAGCACTGGCAGACGGCGATGAAGTGAGTATCCCGGGCCTCGGTAAATTCAGCACCACGGAGCGTGCAGGACGCGATGGCCGCAATCCACAAACGGGTGAGCCGATCAAAATAGCGCCTGCAACTGTGGCGAAATTCACGCCTGCAAAAGCATTGAAAGAGGCGCTGAATAGCTGAGTACTAATGGAGGCCAGCTCGCTAGGGCTGGCTTAACATAACTGAACAACTACGAGGACTAGGGAGCAATGTGCAATTGTGCCACTACAGTATTAGAAAGCGTCGAGAAACATGTTTTAACTAGCGCGGGCGAGATAGTACCTGACAGCTTAACAGGTGACTTTGTAAATAAAGTTCTTCGGTTTGATGGTAAGAAAAACAACATAATGGTGCCCACTAAATTCAGCTATACACGTATCACCGACAAGGGGGTGCCGTATAAGAAACAAACGCATGAAACAATCAATATCTCTATGAGCTATTGCCCGTTTTGTGGCGCCTCATATGACATCGAAGATAAATCTAAAGATCAAAGCTGAAAAAGGAAATTTTAATGAGCAAGTGGTACGAAGTAACAGTAAAGCAAACAAAGGTTTTCGCGGTAGAGCTTGAAGATACCGATGATGTCGATGAGGCGATGAGCATTGTTGCCGAGGAGCTATCCTCTGAAGAGTTTGATGAGATGTCTGCAGATGAAGTTAACCCAGAACACGTGGAATCACTCAAACGTCACACCGATGCTGACAAATATTATCCTATCCAAAACTGAGTGAGGCGAGCTCATGCACACCGCAGACTACCTAGATACACTTAACCTTGAACAACTTGTCATAGCACGAGATCACGCGAACCAGTTGATCAAACAGATGCAACCGCAAACCAAAATCAGCTTGCTGATCGTCCAGGACGTTTACGGGAATGCCGCCTGTTTCCACGAGCAGGATTTCGAAAAAGCCAAGGAAAAGTTGGTAGAAGTCATTAATAATCGTGAGTTCGACTGCAGATTTGTCAACGGAAGCGACCATCCCAGGATTACCAAAATCCAGGTGCATCCCTCAGAAGTTGACGAGTGGATGAAACTCAACGAGATGAACCAACAGGCTTAAAAAAGGGGCCCCGCACAGGGGCCAAGTATCTATACTGACACCGCATCATATCACCCCTTTACATTTGCCGCGCTCTGTGGCCAAAATATAAACCTCCTTTCAAGACAGCGCCCGAATTCCTTCGGTCTGAACCCCGTACAGCCTACTCGATACTCTGAACCTACCTATCAACCGGGAGGTGAAGATGTCACGTACTCAACTAACCGAGAATTTCTATCTCGATGAATTCCAGCTTTCACAAACAGCTGAGCGCTATAGCATCGATATGCACATCGAGGTCGGTGGCGAGATCCATCACAACATTAAGCGTCTTTGCACCCAAGTGTTGCAGCCGGTGCGTGACGAGCTAGGGCCTGTCTTTATTAGCTCGGGCTATCGCCCATTATTGTTGAATAAAAAAATCGCGGGTAGTCGCACATCTGGCCACATGTATGGCCTGTGCGCCGACTTTACCGTCGCGGGTAAAACACCTTACGAGGTTGCCAAGTGGCTGCACGACAATTCAGATCGCCTAAAGAGAGGCGGCCTAGTGTTTGATCAGGTCATTCACGAGTTTGGCCGCTGGGTGCACGCGGGTATTAATGCGCAATTTGAACCTGCTCGCCGCCAATCCCTCACTGCTTATAAAGCAGCTCCTCGCCTACCAGGCAAGCGTCCCAAAACATACTATGCCAATGGCATTCACCCCATTCATGAACTGACTAACTGAGGTTGCAATGGACAATCAACACAAAAAGAT
>JBMZCU010000163.1:0-7674 GCA_049613705.1 Pseudomonadales bacterium
TGGCCTCGTCAGTTAATGAGTAGTATCAAGTGAAGATTGTTCGGTATAATGAACGATGTTTAATTGTTCGTCAAATCGAACGATGTATTTTATATAGAACAATAGAATGTCTTTAAACTGCAGGAGTCCTTTAACCGATGAAACCCAGAGAACTAGTGGCCAGTGCGATTGCCCGCGAGCGCGAGCGCGCCGGGCTCAGTCTATCGGCACTGGCGGCAAAGGCCGAGATAGCAAAATCAACACTGTCCCAGCTCGAGGCGGGCAAGGGGAATCCCAGTATTGAAACCCTCTGGGCAATCGCGTCTGCGCTGCAGGTGCCCTTTAGTTTCCTCTTTGAAAGCACCGCCAGTAGCCGCCGTTTGATCCGCGCAGGTGACGGTGATTTGCTGAGCGCAGACAGCGCTGAGTTTTGCGCACTGCTACTGGATAAATGCCCGCCGACGAACCGCCGCGATCTCTACCGCACAAGCTTTGCCCGCGGCTCTATTCGCCAGGCAAAAGCTCACCCACAAGGCACGATTGAGCACGCTTTTGTGTGTCATGGGGTGGTGCGCTTGGGGCCTGTCGATGACTGTGAGGAACTCCATCCCGGGGATTATTTCAGTTATCCGGGTGATGTTGATCACCTCTACGAGGCGATTTCAGAGACGGTGACTTTGATGCTAGTGATGGACTCACCGCGCTAGTTAAAGCGCGGCGGTAAAGGCACTGGCGCACGAGTGGCGTACATTAAGCGGCCTGAGTAGATTGCGTGTTGCGGGTGCAGTTATGCGGCATTTAGGTAGGCGTGCACGTTATCGGGGTTGTGATGCGCCTGCCTGCTCTGCAAACCAGGCCTCTAAAAATGCGATGCACTCTTTTAAAATGGCGGGCACAAAATGCCGCGCAGGGTAGAGGGCGTATAGCGTCAATTGCGGCCTCTGAGCTGTGGCGAGTATTTCTGTCACTTCGCCTTTAGCTATGGCCTCTCTGCAGACAAAATCTGGAATGAAACCAATACCCAGTCCGCGTTTGATCGCCTCCATCATAAACAGGGTACTGTTCACTTTTAAGCCGCCTTTAATGTTTACACCTTTATCTAAGGGCCAAACATTACGGCCTTGAAAGTAACTGTACTGCAGGCAGTTGTGGGCTTCTAAGTCCGCCGGTTTTTCAATGGTGGGGTGGTTGCTAAGGTAATCAGCCCCGACGCAGACTTTGTAGTTGAAGTGCGTCAGCGCTCTGCCCACGTAGTTTGAATCTATAGGGCGGCTGGAGGCTCTAAAGGCTAAATCAAACCCCTCTTTGATCAGGTCGATATTTTCATCCCCCAAGTGAATGTCCAGTGCGATATCTGGGTAGCGCTGCATGAAATCAGCGAACAGCGAGGCAAGATCTGTAATGCCCAGTGCCATCGGCGCATTGATTTTTAGCGTGCCCCTGGGGTGAGTTTGTAGGTCTTGCACAAAGTGCTCAGCATCGTCGAGTTTTTCCAGGATGTCACGGGCGCGCAACAGGTACTCTTGGCCGGTGTGGGTCAGTTGCACTTTGCGGGTAGAGCGGTGCAGTAATCTGGCGCCTAAGGCCGCTTCAAGTTTACTGATCTCTTTACTGATCAAAGATTTAGACGTGTTTGTTTGCTCGGCTACGCGGGTGAAACTGCCAAGCTCTGCCAGGCGTACAAAGCACTGCATGGCCCTCAATTTATCCATTGTTAGTGTGTACTCCAAGGCGGTTATGTGAAAAAACAGTCATTCTAAATTGTTTCCATTATAGTAACAGTACGTTTCCATTGTGGATATATATCAATCTAATAGATGTGACTACTATTTGCCTTGTGTTCGAGCTTCACCGGAACACACCCTCATTTTTCTCTGAAAAGGCAACTGAAATGTACACACTTTATTTCCTTCCCGATGCGTGCTCGCTGGCGACACAAGTGGTTTTGCACGAGTTACAGCAACCGGTAGCGCTCATCAACAAGCAACAGGTTGAAGATTTCAACACAATCAATCCAACCGGCGCTGTCCCGGTGTTACTCGATGGCGAGACAGTCAAAACAGAGGGGGCCGCAATTTTATTGCACCTATTGCAAAAGCACTCCAACTCACTGTTTCCCGTCTCAGCACAGGGCCAGGCGCAGGCGGTGCAAGACATTATGTTCGCCAACGCCACAGTACACCCCGCTTATTCACGCCTCTTTTTTATCGCCCAGCACATCCAAGATGAGGGGGCTAAAGCACAGGCATTTAACAGCGCAGCGAGCGAGATAGCTAGGCTGTGGCAAATAGTGGAGCAGCGTCTTGCATCACAGCATTTTCTCGGCGGTGAACACCCTAGTGCAGCAGACATACTGCTGGCTGTGTATGTTCGCTGGGGCAGTGCTTTCCCTGTTGAGATAGCGATCGGTCCAAACACACAACGTATGCTAGATGCCATCCATGCGCGCCACAGCTTTAAGCAGGCGCTCAGTAATGAACAGGCACATCGCTAGTGTGAAAAGAGAGGGTGTTATGCAAACAGCACATGTAACGCAGAGCGCGGGCGACAGTGATTTCGCGCAAGTAAACGCCATCGTACACGCTTACTGTGACGGCCTGTACACTGGAGATGTAGCTAAACTTCGCGCTATTTTTCACCCCGATGCCTACTTAAAAGCGCCGGGTTCTCGGCGCAGTGTCGAGCAGTGGTTAGCGGATGTGGGCACACGTGCAACACCGCTAGAACTGGGGGATAGCTATCGCTTTGAGCTGATGGCGATAGAGGTTATCCAGCAGCAGGCGATGGTTAAGCTCGCCTGCCCACTGTTCGCTCACGACTACCTAGATTTTCTGGGCTTGCTTAAAGAGGACGGCCGCTGGCTGATCGTCAACAAAATGTATTGTGATCTCGCCTTAGCGCAGCCGTGAAGGGCCGCCTAGGTAAGTACAACCCTAACGAGGAAAGATGTATGCCCTATATTAATATCAAAGTCACCGATGAAGGTGTCAGCAGTGCGCAAAAAGAGGCGCTCATCAGTGGTGCAACGCAACTGCTGGTAGATGTGCTCGATAAAAACCCCAGTACAACCTTTGTCGTCATTGACGAGGTAGCAACGGATAATTGGGGAATCGGCTTTGAGCAAGTCACCCAGTTGCGAGCGCGCGCTAAATCCTGAAGGGCTGGCGTGCACCTCGACGATGCAGATGTGCACGCCTGCTTGACAATACGGCTGTGTTTGCTAGATTAGCGGCCTCTAATTCACCTATCTCACGCTGGAGGGTAAACATGATTGTAGTCAATACCTTCCGGGCAGTACGCTGAAACCCTCTTAAATAGGTTTCACCGGCCCGGTACATACCGGGGGCACGCTCCCCTAACGAATCGTTTTACAGGCGCAGCTTTGTCCTGCGCCAGGGGTTCCTATGACTACAGTTTACTCACTGTCCCAACTGGGATGGTCCGCTTTTTTTCAACAACAACTCAACCTTGACGAGTGCGAACACGCCACACCTGCGCGCGTACTGGCACAGCACCGCAATCGCTTAGCGCTGTGTACACCCGCTGGGGGTTGCGAGCTGCCCTGTAGCACTCATTTACCTGAGGTCACCGTCGGCGATTGGCTCTTGCTAGGCCGCGATGGGACTTTCTTGCGCCGACTGGAGCGCACTACGCGCTTGGCGCGCAAGGCACCGGGTTCTGCGGTGAGTGAGCAGCTGATCGCTGCAAACGTCGATACACTCTTTGTAGTGACCGCGCTGAACCGTGATTTTTCGCTCAATCGCATCGAGCGCTACCTCGCGCTGTGCCGTCAGGCGGGTGCGACACCTGTGGTGCTGCTGACAAAATCTGACCTGTGCACACAGGTCGATGACTATATCGAACGGGTACAAGCTCTTGATCCACTACTTGCCGTGATGGCGCTAGATAGCCGCTGTGCTGAGGTGCGCGCACATTTAGCACCTTGGTGTCAGCCAGGTCAAACGCTGGCGCTACTGGGCTCATCTGGTGTCGGCAAATCGACCTTGAGCAATACTTTGCTCGAGACACAAACCCAAGAGACGGCCCAGGCGCGAGCCCTGGATGATAAAGGCCGTCACACGACAACCTCGCGCAGTTTACACGTGCTGCCAAGTGGTGCCTTACTGCTCGATACCCCGGGGATGCGCGAACTCCAGCTAGGTGCTTGCGAGCGCGGTGTCGAGCAGACATTCGCCGAACTCAGTGCGCTGGCAGCGCAGTGTCGCTTCGCCGATTGCGGGCACCTCAATGAGCCCGGTTGCGCCCTGTTACAGGCGCAGCGCGCTGGAGAGCTGGAGCCGCGCCGCCTTGAGAGCTATCTCAAACTACAGCGTGAGCAGGCGCGCAACGGCGCCACGCTGGCGCAACAGCGCGCAAGAGATAAAGCGCAGAGCCGCTACTATCGCAGCGTGCAAGATGCATCGCGCAGTCGCAAAAAAGGCCAGTAAATGAGAAAGGGGCGGTTTAGGCCGTCCCAATTAGGAAGGTAACTATGAACATTCAAATTAGAGATGAAAGAGCTGCCGATGCAGAGACGATTGCCGAGCTGACGCGCGAGGCCTTTGCCGATGTGCCCTATAGCGATCACAGGGAGCACTTGATCGTGGATGCGCTGCGTGCTCGCGGTCAGCTGGCGTTTTCGCTGGTGGCTATTGAGCAGGGGGAAATCGTCGGCCATATCGCTGCATCTGCGGTGACCATCAACGGCAGTAGCGCCAATTGGTTGGGCGTCGCACCGCTCTCAGTCGCCCCCAGCTTTCAGGGGCAGGGCATTGGCTCACAACTGATGCGGGCGCTGTTGCAGCGCCTGCGAGAGAGTGGCGCAGCGGGCTGTGTGTTACTCGGGGAGCCGAGCTATTACAGTCGCTTTGGCTTTGAGGCTAAGTCAGGATTAGTGCTTGAAGGCGTACCGCCCGAATACTTTCAGGTGCTTACCTTTATAGGTGACACCCCCAGCGGCACAGTGGCTTATAGCGATGCCTTTGCAGTGGGCACTTAAATTTAGTGTGCGGATTGTTTCTCTAGGGATAAAATTGAATTTTATCTCTGTGTGGACTAAAATTTGGCTATTGCTGTAAATATTAATCCGGCACCTATTTAGATGACGGATGTGGTACAGGATGTACCACCATTGGCCGAAGGCCAATGCGAGCCCTTTAAAATCAAGGGTTTTCGCACAAAGCCGCCAGATTTTAATGGGCGACGATGAAAGAGTTAGGGAAACTATTTCATCGCTAGGTAAATAGCAGAGGGCTTGGTCATGCAGGCAGCACAAGATATCTTGGCGCAACAAGATCCCAAGCGGGTGTCGCACACCGCGCTTAAGGTTTTCTTCAATATCGCCGCTGCCTGGCAGCTTTCTTCGCAGCAGGAGATGACGCTGCTCGGCGCGCCGGCGCGCTCCACCTTTTACAAGTGGCGCAGCGGTGAGGGCCCTGTGGTGCCGCGCGATACTTTAGAGCGCATCTCCTACGTGATGGGTATTTACAAAGCGCTGCGGCTGCTCTTTCCCACGGAGGCACAGGCCAATGCCTGGCCGCAAAAAAACAATCGCGATTTCGACGGCGAGTCGGCCCTGGCCGTGATGTTGAAGGGCAGTGTGATAAACCTCGCTGACGTGCGCCGCTACCTCGACGCCAAGCGCGGCTGATATGCATCAGCCGCCTTCAGAGCTGCCGAACTGGCCGCAGTTGCACCGCTTAGTACCCAGCCACTTCCCGCCCATCGGACTGTTTGAGACGGTCTGCGACCCCGAGGATTTAGAGATTGTCTACGCCCTGGAAGCGCTGACCAATGACAGGTTGCGCGATGAGGTGGGGGATTTGCGCTTGGTCCCGCGTGCTGAGCGGGTCTCAGGCCCTGGGGCGACGCCTGTGATGGCGGCCTTCACCCACATAGGTCTGCCGAGCCGCTTTACCGACGGCAGCTTCGGGGTCTACTACGCTGCACGCACCTTGGAGACGGCGATCGCCGAAACCGTACACCACAGAGAGCGCTTTTTGTCCGCCACGGCCGAGGGCGATACCGAGCTGACGATGCGCCAGTACATCAATCGCGTGGCGCTGCCGCTGTGGGATATTCGCGCCGCAGATTATCGCCATCTGCACGACGGGGATGACTATATCCCGGCTCAGTCATTTGCCGCTACTGCGCGCGGCCAGGGCAGTAGCGGTTTGCTCTACAACAGCGTGCGCGATCCCGGCGGCGAGTGCATCGCCGCTTTCACTCCCAAAGCGGTCACTATCCCGCGCCAGGGCCAGCACTTGAGATACGTCTGGAGCGGCCATCAGCAGAAGATTATCTCCGTGTTTAGCATAGGCGAGCTAGACTGAGCTCAACGGTTTTTCCGCAGCTCAGTGAGCGAGACGCCGGCCATCCCCCAGTTGTCACAGCTGACCTCGTCGATCACCACGAAAGTGCTCTTGGGGTCTTTGTTGAGTACATCTTGCAACAGCTCGCTGACGCCTTTGATGAGCTGGCTCTTCTGCTCTGTGGTGACACCGTCATCGGATACTTTGATGTTTACATAGGGCATAGTGTTTCTCTCCTTAGGGTTTATTTCCAAATCTGCGCCAAGGCGCGCTTGAAGTTCTCGCCGAGCAGGCCGCGTATCTCGCGCTCGCTCCAACCGCTCTCGCACAGTGCTGTGGTGATGGCGGTCAGCTCGCCGTGGCTGCTGACCTGCTCGATGTAGCGGGCGCGGATGTCGTTGCCGAAGGCGGCGGCGTAAGTGCTGACGGCCTCGGGGTAGCGCTTGAGGGTGGCCTCGGTAATGGCGCGAATCTTCTCCAGATCGTCGACGCAGGGCAGGTCGGTGCCTATGGCCACGTGCTCCGGGCCGACCAGCTCTGCGATGTACTCCACTTGGCGCAGGTAGTCGCTCAGCTGCGGCCGGCGCTGGGTGTCGCCATCCCAGCACATAGTGCCGTAGATACTGGTGCCTATGACCCCGCCACCGGCGGCGACCGCCTTGATCAGGGCGTCGGTGCGATTGCGCGGCACATCGACCAGCGCCTTGGCGTTGGCGTGGGTGATGAGTACAGGTTTGGCGCTGTGCTGGGCCGCTTGCAGTGAGGTCTCGTCGCCGACGTGGCTGAGATCGATCGCGATACCCAGATCGTTCATCTTCTCCACCGCCTGGTGGCCCAGTTTGCTGAGCCCGCCGTCGTGCGCTTCCAGACAGCCGTCGCCGAGGAAGTTGCGGCGGTTGTAGGTCGGCTGCATGACGCGGATGCCGAGGCGGTGAAACAGGGTCAGGCGATCTAGGTTATCGCCGATGGCGCGCATATTCTGCCAGCCCATGATGAGCCCCGTTTTGCCGGCGGCCCTGGCGCGCTCGAAATCCTCGACCTCTGTAATTGCCTGCCAGGGGCAGTTGGCTGCTTCCAGTGCGACCAGCCATTGGGCCAGCTCATCACAGGTCTGCTCGTAGTCGGCTTCGAAGTTACACACTGTGATGTTGACCGCGTCGATATGAGCGTCGCGCAGTGCGCTGTTGTCGCCGTCGCTGTAGAAGTTCAAACCGTCGATAATCAGTGCATCGCGGTGCAGTTGTTCGATGTTCATAGTGTCTCCTGTTGTAGCGGGGATGCGCTGCTGTACTGGCGCTGGCTATAGATCAGGGCGTTGCCCTTAGCAACTTGCGTCTGCACCACGCGGGCGAGGAAGATTAAGTGGCTGCCGCACTCGAGCTGC
>JBMZCU010000164.1:0-7661 GCA_049613705.1 Pseudomonadales bacterium
TGTCTATAAAACAGAAGGCGTATAACGCTGATTAACAATCAGCGTACTTGGATGCGTGTTCGAAGACATTTGCACGGTTAGGCTATAGGTTTTAATCTTTGTGTTACCCGCCCATTCGGCGGGTTGTTTCGGTGATAGCACTCAACATCAGCACTCTGAGTGGGATTGTCTATTATCCCACTTTGTATCTGTGCTAAGAGCTAACCATAACTCCCATCCGGCCCGTGCACTTCATCTCCCTGCAGCGGTGGATTGAAGACGCAGATCAGGCGCATGTCTTGGCCGTCATCGGCGGTGAGGGTGTGTTTGTCGTGTTGGTTTAGCGCATACAACGTGCCGCTTTCAATGCGGTGCACAGTGCCTGAGGCTAAGTCTGTGATACTGCCGGAGCCGCTGATGCAGTAGCAGGACTCGAGGTGTTTTTTGTATTCCAGCGTCATAGTGGCCCCTGCGGCTATGATTGTATCGTTGATTGAATACCCCATGCCCTCTGAGCGCACTAGCACGCGCCGGCTGTTCCATCCCGGGCCGCAGACATCCCGCGTGCCGCCTAAAATATCCTTTAAGTTATTGACGATCATGTACAACTCCCTTTCGTTGTAAGAAATGCTGTTAGTTTTTTAGCAATACTTGGCCTGTTGCGCAAACAGTGAGTGATGCCGAGACGCTCATGTGGTGATCTATCATTAGAAAAGCGCAGGTAGAGAAAAGCGGCTCAGTGCAGGTGAAGTTGCGTGATACCTGGTTAGCACTGTCGCAAACGGGGAGTATCTGCATAGCAGGTTTCAATTTATCGACTATAGTGAAATTAGCGATCAGCGAGTGTAATCACAATGCGAGGTATGTGTACTTGAGGAGGGCTGTTGTGCGTTTTTACAATTTAGTTTTGGCATTATCTATAGGGGCGGCTTTAGTTTCGACAGGTGCGCAGGCTCAGCAGCCCTTATCGATCGGTGTGTATTCGATTAAGCCCCACGTGTGGGTGGACAAAGGTAAGCCAACCGGGATGGACAGCGACCTTGTCGCTGAGCTCTTCCATCGGCTTGGCCTGCCATTTGAAATTAAAGAATATCCCTTTAAACGAGCGATGCACAACTTGCAAAAGGGCAAAGTAGATTTGCTCTTTACTGCGTTTAAAACTCCCGAGCGGGAGGCATTTGCACTCTATCCACGTGTACCTTTGGGGTACGCACCGTATTCACTGTTCGTCCCTAGGGATAGCCGCTTCAAGTACGAGAAGTTGGAAGACTTGTCCGGTAAGGTGATCGGTAAAGGCTTAGGTTACAGTGCAGGACCGTTTTTCGATCAGGCGATTAAGTCTGGGATCTTTACGCTTGAAGAGAGCAGCACAGATATCGGTAACTTTAAAAAGTTATTAGAGGGGCGCACAGATGCGGTAGCACAGAGTTTTTATCATGGGCACTACTTGCTTCAGCAAACCGGGTTGGCCGATAAAATCATGAGCTTACCTAAACACCTGGGTGAGCCGATACCGTATTATTTAATTATCTCTAAGGCCAGCGACGCCGTCGTTGATAAAGCAAGTTTGGTGAAGCGAATAGACCGCACGTTGCAGGCGATGGAACAAGATGGCACTCGGCAAAAGATCATTAGTCGCTATGTCGATGCCGCTATCGCGCGCGAGTAAATTAATCTGTTGCAAGTAACCTTCCGGATGCCCGACCATCAAGCAATCGCGCAATGGCGATGTTCGAGCGCTAAGAGAGCCTAGTAGTAACGGGGCTCGCAGGGTATTTTGGGTAAAAATTGATCAAATTTCGTGTTAATCCTGTACATCCGGCCTGAATGTCTATATTCTGCACACCAGCTAGAAGAAAGGCCTATTGTTTATACTCTCCATTTCGTTGTTTTTTCGCATTACCTCGTCCTGAAGTTTCTAAGTTCCAGTCTGTTTTTCCGCTATACAAGCCTATTGAAGGCACACTTTTATTTAAATTCAGGATTAAGATCTATGTCTACTACTACCGGTACTGTTAAATGGTTCAACGAAACTAAAGGCTTTGGCTTCATCGAGCAGGCTTCTGGCCCAGATGTTTTCGCTCACTTCAGCGCAATCTCTGGTGACGGCTTCAAAACACTGGCAGAAGGCCAGCGTGTTGAGTTCAAAGTGACTCAAGGCCAAAAAGGTCCACAAGCAGAAAACATCGTCTGCATCTAAGACCTTTCAGCACGGCAAGCACTTTTGATGCCTGCCGTGTTTCTCCCTCCCCACTGGGTGTGATAGCGCTGAGCTGACACATTCCCAATCGGCAAGCTGCACACATGCAACTTGTTATTTTATCAAGATTCGAACGAATCCCCGCCTCATGCTTTTCTGGCTCCACAGCCTACCTATATGTATGTAGATCCCTATCTTGGCATTACCAAGTGCAAAGCGGTTGGCGGCTTTAAGAGACAGTAATGATTTCAAACACCCCAATCCACCAAACAGATAGCAACACTTACCCAAGCTCCATTCCCAGCCGCGAAGCCATCATGCAGTTAATTGATGATGAGGGCTATACGATGAATCGCGAGCGCATCGCCAATGCCATGGAGCTACACTCTAGTGCGCAACGCGAGGGTCTCAGGAGGCGGCTGCGTGCAATGGAGCGCGATGGCCAGCTGTTATTTAAGCACCGCGGCTATCAGTTAGTTGCTAGTGAGTCTCTGGTTACAGGGACTGTCAGCGCGCACCCTGAAGGCTTTGGCTTTGTCAGTGTTGACGGCTTAGACGCTGATTTATTTCTCGCCCAGAATCAAATGCAGCATGTGTTTGATGGCGACCTCGTGCAGGTACTTATCGATGACGAAAGTGCCCATCGGCAGTCTAATCACAAGCTGATTAAGATTGTTGAGCGCAATACATCTAGTCTTGTCGGTGTACTCAAAAAGGAGGCCGCCGGTTATTTTCTAGAGCCTGTAAACACAAAAATACTGCAGCGTATTGAGCTTGATGCTACAGGGCTAAAGCAGGCGGACATCGATTGTTTTGTCGAGGCGGACATACAACACTACCCCAATTATCGCCAGGGGACACTTGCGCAAGTGACCCGAGTCTTAGGTCATCCAGATGATGCGGGTGTTGAGATAAAAGTTGCACTGCGCAGATTTGGTATCGATGATCGCTGGTGTGATGAGCAGCTCAATCACAGTGCTCAATTGGGCGAGCACGTATCAGAGGCAGATAAAGCGGGGCGTGAAGACTTACGCCAGCTACCTTTTGTCACGATAGATGGCAGTAGTGCGCGAGACTTTGACGACGCGGTCTACTGTGAGCAACACGAATCTGGGGACTGGCACTTGCTGGTGGCAATAGCAGATGTCTCTCACTATGTGCGCCCGGGAGATGTGCTTGATAGCGAAGCGCAGCAACGTGCCACATCGATCTATTTTCCCGGGCACGTTGTACCTATGTTGCCAGAATCGCTGTCTAACGGTTTGTGCTCACTGAACCCGCAAGTTGACCGCCTCGCACTGGTCTGCGAAATCACAATCAGTGAGTTTGGAGATGTCATAAGCTCAGTGTTCAGTGAGGCTGTAATCCACTCGCACGCACGCTTAACTTACGATCAAGCGTATGCGATTGCCACCGCACCGCACGGTAAAATTGCGCGTAAAGCAATTGCTCACAATGCTGACTTAGCGCCCTGCATTGAGGATATGTATGACCTCTACCGTCTACTGGCACAAAAGCGTGCACAGCGTGGTGCCATTGACTTTGAAAGCACAGAGTATGAATACACCTTTAGCCCACAGCGCAAAATAACCCAAATGACACCTGTGGTGCGCAATGATGCGCACAAGATGATCGAAGAGTTCATGCTGTGCGCCAATGTGGAAGCTGCTACGTTTTTGCAGCAGCACGATATACCGGCTCTCTATCGTAATCACGCCGAGCCCATTGATAAAAAACTATCAATACTGCAGACGTTCCTTGCACACAAAGGGCTCGAATTGACGGGAGGCGATCAACCTAGCGCCGCTGATTATAATCAGCTGCTCAGCGATGTTGCCGGGCGCACTGATGCGATGGCTATTCGCACAATGTTGCAGCGCTCCCAGAGTAAAGCGCAGTACAGTGCGCAGTGTAGCGGGCATTTCGGCTTGGCTTACCAAGCTTACGCGCACTTTACGTCGCCGATTAGGCGCTATCCAGATTTGCTTGTGCACCGTGCCATTCGCGCACACATTCAGCGCGACCAGCAGCGCAGCTTTGTTAAGCGTGCGCTCTATTGGGCCACGCGTAAACCGCGGTTTCCAAAGGCTACTTTCCCCTATAGTGAAACCGAGATGACAGCACAAGCTGCACATTGCTCGCAGCGATCTAGCCGCGCAGACGAAATCAGTAGAGAAGTCGACAACTGGCTCAAGTGCCAGTACATGCAGCAGTTTTGCGGCCAGCGCTTCAGGGCAACCATTTCAGGCGTGACCAACTTTGGCTGTTTTGTGGAACTGGATAACATATCGGCAGAAGGGTTAGTGCATATCTCAAACTTGGGAGCGAGCGATCTCGTTTTAGATGCTGAGCAGCAGCAATTGCGCAATGGTCAGCACTGCTTTAGTTTGGGCGATCGTGTGGATGTTGTACTGCGTCATGTGGATATGCGCCAGCGTAAAATGGACTTTGTAATGCACTAAATGAGCGAGTTATTTGCCTGCGTCAGCACGCGGAAAACAGGCAGGCTTATTCATATCCTTCTCAATACCCCAACGGGACCAGTGCTGGATAACTAGGCCTGTGTAATAGCAGCGATGTATGGTTGCGCTTACAGAGGCTAACAGTATCAGTGGCGGGCTGTATTTAGTGGCTACTGATTTGTATGTGTCCAGCTAGAGTCATAAGTTATCGGAGCTCGGCATCAGCCGTGGGTGATGCCCTTCTTCAGTTTTTCTCGGTAGCACAGTTCGAAGTGCTGTTTGAGATACTCCATCAGCATGCGCACGCGCTCTAGTTGGTGTCTCAGGGGCGGGCAAACTAAGGTTAACGAGGTCTGCTCGGACCATTCTGGCAGTACCTCAACTAAATCACCACGGGTTAGGTCCGCCTGGACGTAAACATCGGCCAGGCGAGTGACGCCGAGACCGGCCAGCGCGGCCTGGCGCATCACTCGCCCGCTGGTGACCTTCACTCCCTGAGTCACTTGAATACTCGTGTGCTGCGCGCCGCGCCGCAGTGTCCAGTGATCGACACTGCCGCAGATCAGCGGCAGGTTTTTGAGATCATCCGGCTGTTGAATGTCAGGGTGCGCCGCCAGAAACGTGGGGCTTGCGACATAGCGTGTGGTCACGCTGTGCAACGTTCTCGCAATTAAGCTGGAGTCGGGCAGTTCGCCCATACGCACCACCAGATCGTAGTGGCTGTCGATGAGATCAACCCGCACACTAGAGAAATCTAAGTCCACTTGAATACCCGGGTGAAGGCGCTGGAATTCAATCGCCAGAGGCGCTAGTAGCTCCTCGCCTATTGGTCCGCCGACGGCATTCATGCGAATGGTACCGTGCAGTTCGTCCGTCGCCTGTGTCGCCCACTCTGCGGCGCTATCTAGCTGTTGCAGTGCTCTGCTGCAGCGTTGTCTATAGCCCTCTCCGATCTCTGTGAGACGCAGTTTACGTGTTGTGCGATACAGCAGTTGCACACCCAGCGCGGTTTCTAATTCTGTCACCAGTTGGCTGAGGTTCGCCTTGGAATAGCCGTCGCACTGCGCTGCGGCAGTAAAGCTGCCGTGTTCGGCAACACTGAGGAAGGCGCGAATACCGCGCTCTGATAGTTTGTTCATTTTTACCTAACAGAGTTTTCATATTAGTCGTGTTTATCATGCTAATAGCTCGCCCTACACTGTGCAACATCCAATGACACACAGTAGCGAGGAAATAAAGATGGCTAAATCACTAGTAGTAATCACAGGGGCGAGTTCAGGTATTGGCGCGGCGATGGCGCAGCACTTTGCAGCAGCGGGACACCCGCTACTGCTAGTGGCACGCCGTATCGAGAAGCTCGAAGCGCTGGGCTTGCCAAATGCTATGTGCCGCCGTGTCGATATGACAGATACAGCGGCTTTTCGCGCGGCGCTCAAAGAAGCTGAAGCAGAGTACGGCGTCGTGGATTGCCTGATCAACAACGCCGGCCTGATGCTGCTAGGTCAGATCGACAGCCAAGACCCAGCGCAGTGGCAGCGCATGTACGACATCAACGTCATCGCCCTGCTCAACAGCATGCAGGTTGTGTTAGGTGATATGAAAGCGCGCAACGGCGGCACTATCATCAACGTCAGCTCGATTGCAGGCAAGAAGTCTTTCCCCAACCACGCCGCTTACGTGGGGACTAAATTTGCTGTTTCGGCGATCAGCGAAAACGTGCGCGAAGAAGTGGCCGATAGCAATGTGCGCGTGATGAGCATCTGCCCGGGCGCCGTGGAGACTGAGTTGCTGGGCCACACTACCTCGCAGGAGATCATCGATGGCTATCAGAGTTGGAAAGATGCCATGGGCGGCGTACTCGCCGCCGATGATATCGCCCGCACGGCGGCCTTTATGTACGCGCAGCCACAGGGCGTGAATATTCGCGATGTCGTGATCACAGCGACGCGCCAGCAGCCGTGATTGATGCTTAATTATCTGAAAAGTAATGCTAACTTAGATAGTTCTGATTTAGTGGGTCGTGATTCCTAACCGCCCTGTTTCCTATGGTTTCGCTAGATTAACGTGAGATTACAGGGTGGCGCGTTCTAAAAAGATGATTCGGCCGTATTAGCTATGACACTCTCTTGATTGGGGAGTGATCTTCTCCCGCTCGACTCTGTCTTTCCTACAGCTCAAGCGTTGCTATATACGTTGCGAAATCATCAATAAATACTCGCATGGCTTTAGGCATATAGTCTCTTGACTTGTAAATGCCGTAAATACCAAGAGTTTTAGGGGTGTAGTCTGGAAAGAGATGTACCAGCTTCGCCTCTTCTATGTAAGGCTGTACGGCATATTTCGGTTGAAGCGTAATACCAGAGCCAAGCAACGATGATTTTAGGAGTGCTTTTGGATCGTCTGCAGATAAATTTCCTGAGACTTGGACAGATTCGAAACGGTCCTGCTTTTTAAACTCCCATACACTTTTTCCGTAGTAAGAGTAGGTGAGGCAATTGTGGTGTTGCAGGTGACTAATCTCTGGGGGTGTACCTCTTTGTGCTAAGTATTGTGGCGAGGCACAGACAATCGAGTTCAGTTCGCCGAATTTTCTGGCAATGATAGTTGGGTCGAGTTCATCTGTTATGCGAATAGCTAAGTCGATCCGCTCTTCAACTAAATTTACACTTTGGTTACTCACCCTCAAATCAAGGGATACTTGCGGGTATTTGATTAGATATTCTCGACTGAAAGGGGCTAGTATTTGCTCTGCAAAGAATGGAGAAGTCGCTATTCTCAATCGACCTTGAGGTAAATCATTCGGCGCAGCCGAAGAGAATTTAACTTCCCTTTCAATACTTTGTATTTTGTAACACTCTTTCAGTACTTTCTGACCGATATCCGTCAAAGCGAGACGACGGGTGGAGCGGTACAGTAATCGGCTGCCTGCCCAGCTTTCCATCGTATTGAGATAACGGCTCACCATAGAGCGCGATAAATCTAGCCTTTCGGCTGCCTTCACCATGCTTCCTTGCTCAACA
>JBMZCU010000165.1:0-7631 GCA_049613705.1 Pseudomonadales bacterium
GAATTAGAAATACATCAACCTCAATTTAAAGCATGGTTTGAAGAAATGGAAGCCAATCCAAATCATAAAACCAAAATGAAAATGGTGGTTACTTACTTAAATCTATGGGCTACCAATACCCTAGGGTTGATAATAGAGGCAATGGCGATATTCGCTCCGCCAACCTCTAATTGATAAATAGAAAATAGCCCCTCGATATCTTCACCAGTGCGCCGGTCGATCAAATTGCTGGAGAGTATTGGGAACTGTGCGTCCATCGCACGCAGCGATAAGGTGTCGACATCGTAGGTCAGCTCACGTTTGCTGGTCGAGTACGCGGTGACTTCCATCAAGTTGGCCAAAGAGACAATGTTTTTCGCCGTATCGAACAGTGAAATAGGGCTTGGTGAGAAACTGTCACCGCCATGTAAAAACAGTGTCTTACTGCCCGGCTTTGCCCGCAGTTGATTGATCAGAGTGGAGAGCTGCGGAAAGTGGGCACGCTGCTGATCCATGAGAATATTGGGTTGGTTTGAGGTGTAAACAATGGACACACTGGCCTTTGCCGGCAGTGCACAGCATACAAGGGTTCCAATTACACTCACACTTTTTACGAAGCAGTTTCTCACTGTCTAATTTACTCTCTGGTCGACTTTTTTGATCAGCTAGCGGTGCTAACTATATGAATCTCAGGTAAATAGCGACATCTAACGGTCCTAGATTAATAGTAGCCCATATCTAGCATTATTGATTATAAATATTCAATAAACTGCACTTTTCTCTATTTCACTGGCAAGGTGGCAAACGCTTTATTGTGTGTATGATTGCTTTTTGTACATACATAAGGTAAAAAACCTGCCGTTTACAATGTAAATGCGACTTTAGTCGTAAAAGGAAGTTATGGCAGGGATGCAATGCTAGTAAATGCGATTAAGCAAGCACCACGAGAGTTGTGGCTCAGCGCTAAACACTTTACCGCGATGCACTTTTCACAGCAAAAGCGTCTATGGCTGCGTACTTTTGCCAACGCAGCGGCAAAACACAACGTGTTCGACGCCAACTTGAGTGCCCAGTTAGCGTTGAGTGCTCCTATGGTGCGCCTGCCCTATCTATTTAGCCAACAGCGTCACAGCAGCATTGAGCAGTTGATGCTAGATTTGTGTTTTGAGCTCAATCGTGAGAAATATCGCGAGCAAGCCTTGCAAATGCCCGAGTTGTGGAGACTGCGTAATTTTTGCCTCGATCTCTACCTGGCGTGGTATAAGGCTAATGATCGTAAGCCACCGCTTAACGTAGTGGACAGCGATCTTATCTCGTCACTGGATGAGGCGACTTTGTATCACCGCAAAAAGTTGATCAAGCGCTACTCTGAGAGCTTTAGCAATCCCACGGCAAGCGCTGTGCGAAACGTGACTGTGTGGTACAAGTCCGGCAGCTCAGCAGATCAATTGTGCCAAGTGAATGTACAGGTTTCGCTCGATCAGGCATTGCGCGCAGCACCTGGGTTCTTTCTAGCAGAATTTGCTTACTCGACCTGCCTCGACAACCGCCGCGTTTGGTTAGAGCACGTAGACATGCCCTACGAGCGGGTGAAGGCTTAGCCGTCCTCACACGGGGCGCTACACAGACACTGTGCTATTTAACTAAGAGTTGAGGGTGATCGGTGAAAAAGCCATCCACCCCAATCTGGGTCAAAAAGTGAGCCATTGAGCCCAGAGAGTCTGCGTATTTTTTATATCCAGAGTGATCAGCTCGTAACGTATACGTGTGTATTAACAGCCCATTATCGCGGGCGCGTTGCACAAAAGAAGAGACAACAAAGTCGTCACGGCTGCGATAATCTTCGAATAACATGCCATACCAAGGGCCAATGGCATCAGCGTAAGTGGCTATTTTTTGCATGCCGCCTTGCTTAAACATCCAGCTGACATCTCGCTCACGGGCTTTTCCATTGCTGTACTGCTTGACTATCCCCCAGTTGGTGTAAGCCATCAATTGAACCAGTTTTAGATCCATATTGCGCGCAGGCATTAACTCACGGCGAATACGCTCTAATTCAGGGGCATCGAAACTTTGGATGTATACCGCGGCATTGCGGTCACGGTAACCGTGCTTTGCCAGGGTATCTAACAGGTGTGCACTGATATCTTTACCTTGATCGCGGTGAAAGCTGGGTGCTTTAACCTCAGGGTAAATACCTACGTGCTTAGTACCTGCAGCATTAAGTTGTTCTATATGCTGTAGTGTTTCCTCGAAACTTTGAATGCGGTGTGAGATTCCCCACGCTTTGTCACGCGCCGGGTAGCGCGCTTGCCGCTTGCCATCTACCAGTTTAAAACGATACTCAAGTTGGAGCGTTTTGAGCTCGGCAAGGGTGAAATCTATCACGTAGAAGCGCCCGTCCTGACGGGCTCTCCCGGGATAGCGCTGGGCCACATCAGTGACGTTATCCAGCCAGAGATCATGCAGCACAACAAGCTGATTATCACGACTCATGACCAAATCTTGTTCGATATAATCAACATGTAATGCGTGTGCCAACTCAACGGCTTTTGCGCTGTGCTCTGGGGCTAGAGAGCTTGCACCGCGATGCGCGATCACACTCGATTGCGACCAAGTTAAAGTACTGCACAGTGTGAAAGCTAAGGTGGCTAAGCTGCGTAGGCTGTTCATCTAAATACCTCGTGTGGATGCCATTGCAATATAGCAGCTAAGGCCACTAAAATGTCGCCTAACATTATTAAATCTCGGCACTTATGAAGCAGGCAATCCCAGATACTTCCCGTGAGCGCATTCCCCAGGAACAAGCGTTGAAAATACACCCCGATGCGGTTATGCCGACATTGCCGGCAGGCGATCTGTGGGTGTTTGGCTATGGCTCACTGATGTGGCGCCAGGGTTTTGAGAGCGTAGAACAGCACCGGGCGACACTCTTTGGCTATCATCGCTCACTGTGCGTTTCCTCACATGTGCATCGTGGTACTGCTGAAGTCCCTGGCCTAGTGTTAGGCTTAGACAGGGGCGGCAGTTGCCGCGGTAGGGTTTTTCGTGTTGCGCGCGAGCATAAAGACAGTGTCGCACAGTACTTATACGCTCGTGAGATGCCAACCGCTGTCTACAGTGCCAAAGTTCTACAAGTTAAATGCGCTGATGGGCGTACAGTATCAGCGCTGACCTTTGTCGTTGATCGCGCTCACCAACAGTACCTGCAAGGTTTGAGCCCTCAGCAATTGGCTGATATTGTCGATCGCGCCGCTGGTATCAGCGGGACCAGTGCCGACTACCTCGCCTCCACATTGGCTCAGTTGAAAACGCAGCAAGTGCGTGATCGCAAGCTAGAGGCTATAGCATCTTACAGCAAGCGATTGGGCAGCTCCGGTTAAAGAGGACCTCCCTGTCCTCTTTGCGTATCGCTATAGCGCTGTAAGTTTGCCCTCTCTGACGACATAGTCGAGTGTATCTGTCAGTGCGGCACACAGTTTTTGCATCATTTCATCCACTTGTGCCCTGGTAAAGATCAGTGGCGGGCAAAAAGCGAGCGATGAGCCGGCAACAACGCGAATGATCAAGCCGTGCTTTTCACACGCACGCTGCGCGTAGGCACCGACTGCACCGTCGCTAAAGGCCTGTCCTGTGGTTTTGTTTGCTACCAGCTCGATAGCGCCAATCATGCCCTTTCCGCGCACTTCGCCAACAAGGGGATGCTCGCACAGTGTTGCCAATTGCGCCTGTAGATATTCACCCACACTGGCCGCGTGTTCAAAAATATGATCGCGCTGATAAATATCCAACGTTTTTAGCGCCACAGCACAGGCAACAGGATGGCCTGAATACGTATAACCGTGCCCAAACACACCTGCTTTCGTGCTGGGATCTACCATAGCGTCGTAGATGTCACCGCTGACGACAGAGGCACTTATCGGCATATAAGCTGAAGAGAGTTGTTTCGCCAGCGTCATTAAGTCCGGCTGCTCTATTCCCATGCTTGTGACACCAAAGTCCTCGCCGGTGCGGCCAAAACCTGTAATGACTTCATCCGCCCAGAAAAGGATGTCATTGCGTTGCAAAATCGCTTGAACCTTCTGGTAGTAACCTGCAGGGGGAACAATGACACCGCTCGCCCCTGTGATAGGTTCTGCGATGAAGGCGGCGATGGTGTCAGCACCTTCGCGCTCAATCAGCGATTCTAAATTTGCACAGATACGATCGACAAAATCCGCTTCGCTCTCCCCGGGTAATGCCGAGCGATAGTAGTGAGGGGCATCTGTGCGCAAAATGCCCAGCGCATCAAACGGCAAGTCAAAATGTGCGTGGTTGATCGGCAGCCCTGTCAGAGAAGCCGCTGCGACTGTCACCCCGTGATATGAGCGCTCACGCGAGATGATTTTGAATTTTTCAGGTTTGCCTATTGCATTGAAATAGTAGCGTAACATTTTGATATGGCTATCATTTGCATCGCTTCCTGAGTTGCCGAAAAAAACTTTTGCACGCTTAACAGGCACCATGTCAGCAATTTTGTTGCTCAAATCGATGCCCACTTGGTGGCTCTTGCCGCCAAAACTGTGCGCGTAGGACAGCGTTGCCATCTGCTGAGAAGCCGCCTCGATCAGCTCTTGGTTGCCATAGCCAAGAGACGTACACCACAACCCGGCCAGGCCTTCGAGATACTCTTTACCTTGGGCATCGTACACATAAGCACCTTGCGCGCGCTCGATGACTAAAGTCTCTGTATTGGCCAAATTTGTTGTTGGATAAATGACTGCACTCATGTTCTCACCTCCTGTTAAGCTATATTACCGATACACATATACTTGGTTTCTAAGTAGTCATCCAGCCCGTACTTTGAGCCCTCGCGTCCCTGGCCGGATTCTTTAACGCCCCCGAAAGGGATATTTTCGGCACTGATCGCCGTTTCATTGATGCCGACCATGCCGTACTCGAGTGCTTCCCCAACACGCCACGTGCGTGCCATATCGCGAGTGTAGAAGTAGGCAGCCAGTCCAAATTGGGTATCATTTGCCATGCGAACAGCCTCCTCTTCGCTCTCAAAGGCAATGACAGGCGCTACAGGGCCAAATATTTCTTCATCAAAGATGTCCATTTTAGGTGTTACACCGGTGAGTATCGTTGGTGTATAGAAGTGGCCTTGGCGGGCGAGCACCTCACCCCCACAAGCTAAAACGGCACCTTGTGCAACAGCGCGATCGACCTTGCCACCGACATTGTTCAAGGCCTCTGCAGTTATCAGTGGGCCGTGTGTGGTCTGCTCGGCAAAACCGTCGCCTAAATGGAAGTTGGCAATAGCGCTTTGCAACTTGGCGACGAACTCGTCGTGCACGGCACTGTGTACCAGCAGGCGGTTGGCGCAGATACATGTCTGGCCACTGTTTCTGAATTTGGCGGCTAAAGTACCTGCCACCGCCAGATCGATGTCGGCATCTTCAAACACAATAATCGGCGCGTTGCCGCCCAGTTCCATAGAGCTGCGTTTGACTGTCGCTGCGCACTGCGACATTAACAATTTTCCCACGGGCGTCGAACCTGTGAAGGTCATTTTTTTGACCCTAGTATCCGATGTTAACACTCCACCAATCGCAGCGGCATCGGTGCCTGCAACGACATTAAACAAACCATCTGGCAGGCCTGCCCTGGCGGCTAATTCAGCCAGAGCCAGTGCACTGAGCGGCGTTAATTCAGCCGGTTTCAGTACGACAGCACAGCCAACAGCGAGTGCTGGGGCTACTTTTCGAGTAATCATTGCACACGGGAAATTCCACGGCGTGATCGCAGCGACAATGCCAATCGGCTGTTTGAGTACGACTGAGCGGCGGTCTACTTGGCCGCTGATAAGGTCGCCGTATACTCGTTTTCCCTCCTCGGCAAACCACTTAATGTAGGATGCAGCGTAGTTGATTTCCCCTCTTGCTTCAGCGAGCGGTTTGCCCTGTTCAGCGGTGAGGATACGCGTTAGATCTTCAGTGTTGGCCAAGACTAACTCGCACCAGCGCTCAAGAACCTCACAGCGCGCTTTGGCACTCAGTGCACGCCAGGCTGGCATCGCTTGCTCAGCGGCGTCGACGGCCTGGCGAGTTTGTTCAGCACAGGCGTTTTCAACACTGGCAATGGCATCACCGCTAGCTGGGTTGTGGACTTCAAAGCGCTGTGCGTTGAGCGAGCTGCGCCACTGCCCGGCGATGTAACTGGCTTGTTTAAGTAAACTGGGATCAGAGAGTTGTTCAATTAAAGCAGGTTGCATGTTCGTTTTCCTTGCAGGCTGAAAGCAAGTGCATTGTGCGATAGCTGTTGCGTCCAGCGATTGTTTTAATTGTTATAATCGCTAATCACATTTGCTTATATAATAACTAGCAAAACTAAACCTTTAGAAAAACAAAAGTGATACAACGATGGGATACAAAAAAGCTGCGCTAAGTGGCCAGTTGGCCGATGTAGATTTGAAGTTATTGCGGGTCTTTAAAGCAGTTGTAGAGTGTGGTGGGATTAGCGCTGCAGAACTCAAACTTAATCTTGCCAACTCCACGATCACAAATTATTTATCTGACCTGGAAAAACGCTTAGGCATGCACTTGTGTGAGCGCGGCCGCCGAGGTTTTGCGATGACGGATCAAGGGCAGCGCGTCTATAGCGCCTCGCTAGAATTGTTTAATGCCATGAATCACTTTCGCCACAGTATTCATCACAGTGAGCGATTAGTTGGCCATTTACACTTAGTGCTGGCAGAGCACACGCTGGGTGCTCCGGGTGAAAACATTGTCTCTGGGCTATCCGAGTTTGCGAGAACGGCGCCCCAAGTACAGCTAGAAGTGGAAACAGCAGACTCTGATCAAGTCACGAATGCACTGCTACATCAGCGGGCCGATGTCGGTATTACTGTGGTGACAAGAGACTACAGCCAGCTTACGTCTAGCGCACTCTTTGAAGAGCAAATGCTACTCTACGCCCATTGCGACCACCCTATTTTCAAAGACGCAGAGATTGATGATCAGAGCCTGCTAGCGCACAGCTTTGCCGAATCACCCCGCTTGATGCGCGGGCGCCAAAACTTTGAGCAGTCCAGTCACTGGCATATTGGTGCACGGGCACATCATCAGGAAGCACGGCTCCAATTGGTACTCAGCGGTAGCTATATCGCTTTTTTACCCAGGCATTTGGTTGAACAGTGGGGTGTCAGTTCGCAGCTACGCACTGTGATGGCGCACAAATATAACTACTCGAACACTTTTAGCCTGCTCTACAATCGCAACAGCGCGAACAAAGGGCTGATCGAGCATTTTATCCGCTGTATCAACGGTTAAACGGGTGATTATCATAGCGCCCTACCGACTTACAGAGCGTGCTCGCTAGGGCGCAGAGGTCTAGAGCAGGTGCAGGCCTTCGCGGTGTTGTGACGCATTACTCCTGTTTAAGTAGCGGATAAAAAATAGAGAGGAAAAGTTTCTTTTATCCTATACAATCAATTGTTTAATAAGCGCTCTTGGTCGTAATTCTCTCATAACAACGCGGACGGGGTGATTTCACAACTGCTATCGCATCACGCGCGCCGCGCAATCAGAGCTGCGTTAGTGCAAAGGATTTATTATGCGCGCACGCTTTATTCAGCTTATTCCCTTCATCTTTGTATGGCTGTGGAGTAC
>JBMZCU010000166.1:0-7628 GCA_049613705.1 Pseudomonadales bacterium
AGGTTGGTGTGTTTTCGTCACGGCCCATTTTCGGCTTAGTGGGCAGTTCGAAAAAGGCCAAGATGTTACCTGCGCCCGCATCGAGAAAAATATGCATATAGGGGTCGGGCTCTTTGGTCGAGGGGACTTTGTCCTCGGAGATCGCCACCAGCAAATCCATATTGAGGTGTGTTTTATACCACTCAACCGTCTCCTTAGCGTCGTGGCAGCGATAGGCGACGTGATGCATTTGCTTGATGTTTATCATGGTGGCTCCCGGTGCACTTGGCACTGTAGATCACATCACAGTACCGAATTGTATTTTGGTAACATCCGTTACTAAATCGATACTAGTAACATCTGTTACTAAAGTCAAACATGCATGCTATATTGCACTATCAATTAGGTAGAAGATAAAGCTCAATGATTAAGTGGCAGCGAGTACATGAAATTGACGACTTGATGAATGTCGAAGATATCGGTTGGCATGAGATATGTGGTCAACTCAAAAATAGCGAAGAACTACATTACGCCATAACATTATTCAACTGGGATGATGGAGTAGATTTTCCTCTATGCGTACTAAAACGCGCTGAATGCGACCTTGGCACAATCATGTATATGTTTGAGATGATTGACGAGCAGCCTGAGGTTCAAAAAATGGATTACTATGAATTTGAAGAAGACGTCAAAATGTTGTCTATTAAACTAAGAAAGAGATGGGCAAGTAACGATTATCCTTCGAATATATCGTATGGCGGATCTCCCGGCGAAGAGCTAGTTGCAGAATGGAAAAGTAGATATTCGCACTATGAAGTTTATCCAGATGAGCAGCCAAGTAACGGCTAACAAGGCGCTGTTGTTGGACAAGTTTCCTCTATGTCCCAAATTTTCAGCAACAGCGCGTAGGTATCACAATGGAATTGAAGAGTAATTTGATAGAAGTGCTACAAGGAGAAGATGATTTAGGTGTAGTTATCCGTTCTCACATAGTAGTAGAGCAATACCTTAATTCACTTATCGAATCCAGAATGGCGAGCGTTGCGCATTATCAAAAAATCAAGATGGATTACCACGGTACAGTTAAGCTTGCGATTGCGCTTGGCCTAAATCCACGGTTTGAAAAGGCACTTAACGTTCTTGGAACACTAAGGAATGATTTTGCACATAACTTGCGCCCTGAAATCTCGTTGCAAGACGCTAACAATCTATATCAAACTCTTAATAGTGAAGATAAACAGGTTTTGCAGAAATGTCTTAAAAAGACTCTCAAGCAATTACCAGATGAAGATATCTCACAATATCAAGCACTAAAGCCAAAGGATAAGTATATCCTCAACGTAATAGTAATATGTGGTGCACTTGAAACTGCTTGCCGACAAATACTTAACAATTTAAGTCAAGAGATGCAGCGAAGCTGCGCCCCTGATTGAAGCGTTACATTATTCAAATTTATACATAGAGTTATATGTTAAAAGAAAAGCATAAAGAACTGTCATTAAAAGAATTTTTCCCCTACCAGCTCTCGATTTTGGCGAGTCAGGTAAGTGAGTTTATCGCCAAAATTTACGCCGATGAGTTTGGCTTGAATCGGGTAGAGTGGCGCATTGTCGCAAGTCTGGGTGAGTTTGAGCAGCTGAGTGCGACTGAGATTTGTAAGCTCACAGCGCTAGAAAAAATGCAGGTATCCAGGGCGATTGGTAAATTGCGTGAGCGCGCGCTGCTGATGCCGCAACCGGATTTGCGCGATGGCCGTTCGCAGCGGCTTGCATTAACCCGAGATGGCCTTGAGGTGTACCGCCAAATAGTGCCGCTAGTGTTGGCGCAGGAGCAGCAACTGTTAGCGGGGCTCAGCGCTGAAGAGCAAGCGGCGCTGCGCCAGATCACCGCCAAGCTCAGCACACAGTTACGGGATAAGTTCTAGGGCACCCAGCCCGTCTTCACAGCATCGCCCTTGACATGTTGATGTAAAGCCGGATGCGTCAGAGGTTTTTAGAGGTGCCCTTAACTAACTACTGGGCGAGTATTTCGCGCGGCGATTCACCGAAAAACTTCTTAAATTCACGACTGAACTGCGACGGACTAGAGTAGCCGACACTGTAGGAGGCCTCACTGGCTAAAGTGCCGCTGAGTAGCATAGAGTAGGCGCGGTGCAGGCGTAAACTCTTGACGAACTTCATCGGGCTCATCGATGTTACGAGCTTGAATTGCTCATGTAACGAAGAGCTACTCATACCGGCGATGCGCGCAATCGTATCGATATCCAGCGGGAGGTGAAAGTTGTTTTCAATATAGTGCACGACCGGGGCGATCCTGTTGGCTCCGCTGTGATTAGCGACGCAGTTGCGCAGCAGATTACCGTGCGGCCCCTTGAGTACTTCGTAGTATATTTCGCGCACAATACTGGGCAGTAACACTTTGGTATCCATCGGGCTTTGTAAGGTATCGAGCAGGCGGATAAAGCTCTCACTCAGGCGCTTGGTCACAGGGCTACAGTGAATGATCTCACCGGGTTGTTCCAGCCCTTGATCTAACTCCATTTCAAGTAGCAATTGGCTGATGATATAGCTGTCAATGCGCAAACTGATGCCCAGGTAGGGCTGATCTTCAGTGGCCTCCAAAATTTGTGCTTCAACGGGCATGGTGACAGAGCTGATTAAAAAATTTGCGGTGTCGTAACTGTATTCGCGGTTGTCGATGAATAGCCCTTTGCGGCCCTGGGCGATCACACAGATGCTAGGTTCGTAGACAATAGGGCGGCGCGGCATCGGCTGGTGAGCGCGAAACAGATACAGCCCAGGATGCGGGCACTGCAAAACTCCCTCAGCAGGGTGCAAGTCATTGATGCTGGCGGCTAGTGGGCTCGATACGGGCAAAACTCTCTCCAATCTACGGTGTTCTGAGGAAGATTATGCCATTGCACAGTGCGCTCTCCCTAGCGGTACTGTGCGGCTCTGGAGTTTTGTGCAAGTAGTACGGAGTATCTGACTAACCACAAAAAACCTGAGGCGGCATAGTAGGGCGATTATAAAAATACACTCTGGCGTTTACATTTTGCAAGTTGTACTTGCCAGTTACAAGAACCTGCTCAATGGGAGAGAGCTATGTCAGTTGAAATTAATGTCAACGGTGTCGTCCAACAGGTCGATGCCAGCGCGGATACTCCGCTGTTGTGGGCGCTGCGCGATCACTTAAACCTCACCGGAACAAAGTTTGGCTGCGGCCTGGCGCAGTGCGGTGCCTGTACCGTACATATGGGTGGACAGCCGATCCGCAGTTGCGTCACTCCAATCTCTGCAGTACAGGGGCAGAAGATTACGACGATCGAGGGATTGGCCTCTCCCGTTGCCGAGCAAGTGCAAAGTGCCTGGAACGAGCTTGAAGTTGCGCAGTGTGGCTACTGTCAATCAGGTCAGGTGATGGCCGCTACTGCACTGTTGGAGCAAAACTCCAAGCCAAGTGATGCTGATATCGACGCGGCGATGGACGGCAATATTTGCCGCTGTGCTAGCTATACCCGTATACGCAGTGCGATAAAAAGTGCTGCTGAAAATTTGAGCTAGGAGGTGAGTATGTTTAAGCGACAGTCTTTTTACGGTGAAGCGCAGCAGTTTGAAACAACCCGCCGCGGCTTTTTGAAGATAATGGGTGTTGGTGCAGGCGCTGGATTAGCGCTGCAATTACCCAGTGTACAGGCTAGCCAGCAAAGTGCTGCTGGACAAGGATTGGCGCCCAATGCCTTCATTCGCATTGGTACAGATAACAGCGTTATTGTTGTCGCCAAGCATTTAGAGATGGGGCAGGGTACGTATACGGGGATGGCGACACTGGTCGCAGAAGAGCTCGAGGCAGATTGGGCGCAAGTTCAAGTCGAGAGTGCACCTGCAGATGCGGCACGCTATAAAAACTTATTCTGGGGTGTGCAAGGCACGGGCGGCAGCTCAGGTTTGGCAAACTCTTTCATGCAAATGCGTGAAGCAGGTGCCGCTGCGAAGATGATGTTAGTTGCAGCCGCTGCAGAGCGCTGGCAGGTTCCCAAGGCGCAAATCGAGGTGAATCAGGGGCGTGTCTCTCACCCTGGCAGTGGTCGTAGTGCAAACTTTGGCGAATTGGCTGACGCTGCGGCAAAGCAACCGGTGCCGACACCAGAGCAGATCAAGCTTAAGGATCCCTCGCAGTTTAAGCTTATATCGCGTGCAGTGAGTCGAAAAGATCGCGGTAAGAACAATGGCAAGGCGCGCTACACGCAGGACGTTCAGCTCGAGGGCATGCTCACCGCTGTGGTTGCACACCCACCGCGCTTTGGCGCAAAGGTGGCGAGTGTGGATGCCTCGGCTGTTAAAAAGATGCAAGGCGTTGTGGATGTTGTGACGATTCCCTCGGGGGTTGCCGTGATCGCGACGGATTTTTGGCGTGCTAAAACAGCCCGTGATCAGTTGCAGGTAGAGTGGGATGAGAGCGAGGCATTTACCATGGGTTCAGACGAGCTTATGGCGCAGTACCGCGAATTAGCGCAAAAACAGGGGAAAACGGCTGCCGAGCGCGGTGATGTGATTGCTGCATTGGGGGAGCAACGCATTACAAGCGAGTTCGAGTTCCCCTATTTAGCACACGCGGCGATGGAGCCGATGAACTGTGTCGCCAAAGTAACAGCCCAGGGCTGTGAAATTTGGAATGGCGATCAAATGCAAACCTCCGACCAAATGACGGTTGCCGCAGTGCTGGGATTCAAACCAGAGCAGGTGCAGATTCACACCCAGCTGGCTGGTGGCAGTTTTGGACGCCGTGCCAATCCACTGGCAGATTACGTTTTGGAGGCGGTGAACATTGCCAAAGCGCGCCTAGGGGTACCGGTTAAACTGGTGTGGACACGTGAAGACGACACCCGCGCGGGCTATTTTAGACCGATGTACTTACACAAAATGCAAGCCAGCTTAGACGGTGATGGTAAACCACACGCCTGGTATCAGCATATTGTCGGTCAATCCATCATGAAGGGAACACCGTTCGAGGGGTTTGCAGTAAAAGATGGTATTGATGGTACATCCGTCGAAGGCGCGCGAAACCTTCCATACGCCATTGAACACTTACAGGTTGAGTTAACGACGCCGGATATTCCCGTGCCCGTGTTGTGGTGGCGCTCAGTTGGGCATACCCACACCGCCTATGCAAGTGAAGTCTTTTTGGATCAACTGGCGCACAAAGGCGGGCATGACCCTTACGCACTGCGCCGTAACTTGCTACAACAGCATCCGAGACATTTAGGCGTCTTAGAACTGGCCGCTAAAAAGGCGGACTGGGGCAAGCCGCTCCCTGAGGGCTGGTATCGCGGTATTGCCGTGCACGAGTCGTTTAGGTCATTTGTAGCACAAGTCGCCGAAGTTTCAGTGGCCGCGGATGGCAGTTTTAAAGTCGAGCGTGTGGTCTGTGCCGTCGATTGTGGTATCGCTGTTAATCCTGACATCGTAAAAGCACAGATGGAAGGCGGCATTGGCTATGGTTTATCCGCTGCACTGAGCAGCGAAATTACCTTAGAGGCCGGGCGTGTTGTGCAATCTAACTTCCATGACTATCGCGTATTGCGCCTATCGCAAATGCCGCAAATAGAGGTGCATATTGTGCCCTCGGCAGAAGCGCCGACAGGGGTTGGCGAGCCCGCAACACCGGTCATAGCACCCGCGGTGGCCAATGCTTTGATGGCGGCTACGGGTAAGGTTTTCACAAAGCTACCACTGCCGCAGAAAGTCTAGTGTCGCCGATGCAAATAAACGGCGATGAGCACGGTGCACTCGCCGTGCTCATACTGGCAGGCGGCGAGAGCCGTCGCTTTGATGGGTGCAAATTGCTCGCCCCGCTCAAAGGGCGAGCACTGTTATGGCACACCTTGCAAAAAGCGAGACACTTAGCTCCAGGGCACTGCTACTTACTGACAGGTGCCTGGCACGAGAAGCTGGTCAGTAGCAGTGCATTGGATCTGCACGATATTAGCGTGCTGCACCATCCGCGCTGGGCGCGTGGCATGGGCAGTTCCATCGCCAGGGGCATAGCGGCACTTGAGGGTAAATACGATCAAGTGTTGATTATGTTAGCTGACCAGCCCCTGATACGCGTCGAAGATTACCGAGCACTACTGAGTGCGCCGACCTCTGATCACTGGGATATTAGCTGTGCTTTATATGCGGGGCGTCGCGGTGTACCGGCGGTGTTTCGCAGCAGCTGTTTTCAAGCGCTGATGGCCTTAGACGCAGAGCAGGGCGCTAAGGCCTTGTTGGAGAGCAGTCGCTTTAAGGTGATACAAACTGCGCTTGCGCGCGCTGAGCGGGATATAGACAACGTGGCGCAGCTCTGTGAAATCAGAAGCTGCCAAACAGCGCTGCACTCAGTCAGCTGTTAGCTGCTGGATGACTTGGGCGATCATGGAAAGCGCAATGTGCTGCGGGTGACGGGTGCCACTGATCAAACCTGCCGGGGAGTGTAAACGCCGGCAGTCGGTCTCTGACCACCCCATCGCGGCGAGCGCATCTAGGCGGACGCGGTGGCTGTTACGGCTACCGAGTACGCCGATAAAACCGGCGTTCGAATCGAGTAGCTGGCTGAGAATGGGAGGTTCCCAGTCATGATCGTGGAAGAGTACGAGCGCAGCACTGTAGTTGTCTAACGCAGGGCATTTGAAGTCCTCTGGTTTATTTAGATGCTCAGCGTGAGCAAACTGCTGACTGTCGGGAGTGTAACTCTTAACGCTCAGCCCGGTCGCGCTGGCAAGTTGTACGACATGATTTAGCAGAGGATTGCGGCCGATGACAAGAAGTTGCTTGGCCGGCGCATAGTGGCAGTGGAACACATCCGAGTGCGCAGTGTGTGGTGTATTTTCCGTGAGCCACTGGCCACTGGGTAAGTGTAGCGACAGTGTCACGGGGAGTCGTTGAATGTGTGCTTGATACGCAGTGGCTATTGCACTGGCACTGGGTGCCATTGCAATGACAATTTTGATAGCACTGCCACAGGGCAGCGTGAGATCGAGGTAGGGGGAGCCTGCACCGTAGTCATAGGTTTTACTTTCGCCGCTGTTTAGCACTTGTTGAGCAGCTAACAATATATCCGCCTCGACACAGCCGCTGGAGATAGCGCCATAGCGTTCGCCGCTGTCGCTGAGCAGCATTTGAGCGCCCACTGGGCGTGGTGAGCCTCCTTGAATATCGATGAGTGTGGCGATGGCTACCCGATGGCCGCGCTGTTGCCAGCGGTGCAAGGTGGGCACAATAGCGTCGTAGAGATCGTTCATGTCTTGACCTGTAAAATGTAAACTACACGTTATAGTTTACATTTTGTATTTGTACTGTAAAGTATTTTTATTTCTCAAGTACAAACAAGGGTGTAAAATTCTCGCTGATTTCAACAGTGAGAATGAAGACCGCATGGGCGAGACAGTGAAGATAACTTTGAGCCAACGCAAACGCGCTGCAATTGTGCAGGCAGCGATAGAGGCGTTCCAGGAAAAGGGCGCGCAGTGTACCAGTATGGACAGCATTGCCGAGCGAGCTCAAGTGTCAAAGCGCACAGTTTACAATCACTTTGCCAGCAAAGAGCGCCTGCTCGAAGAAGTGTTTGAGCTCTGGCTGCACCAGTGTTTCGACCTTGATATTGCCCCA
>JBMZCU010000167.1:0-7598 GCA_049613705.1 Pseudomonadales bacterium
CGACGTATTCGGCACCGGCATTGTGTCTTGTGTGATCGTATTTCGCCCCGGGATTGCCAAGGCCTACTATCAACTCAATGTTATCATTCATGCCGCTGCCGCACTCACCTTAAGACGCTTTAGCGCCGCGTGGAGAGTATACGTAACCAATGCCTTGGTTGTGGTCAGAACCGCGACGAAGCGCTGCGATTTCAACACCTGCAGGTACAGTGATGTCTGATAGGTGAAGAACCTGGCCAGCTTCAACAGCAGACAGGTCAACGCTTACAGATTCAGGCAAGTTTGCAGGTAGGCACAGGATTTCAACAACGTTAGCTTCAACAGCGAACTTCGCAGATGCTTTAGCAGCAGCTGACTTGGCGAAGTCGTCGAAAGAGATTGGTACGCTGATGCTGATCTTGTTGCTCTTCGTGATGCGCTGGAAGTCAGCGTGTAGAAGAACTGGCTTAGCTGGGTGACGCTGTAGATCTTTGATGATCACTTGCTCTTCTTTGCCATCAACGTCAAGTGTGATGATTGAAGAGAAGAAGCTGTCGTTGCTAGTTAGCTTGACGAATTCGTTGTTTTTCAACGAAAGAGCCAGAGGCTTCTTGTTTTTTGCTCCGCCGTAAACGATAGCAGGTACAAGACCTTCGTTACGTAGGCGGCGGCTCGCACCTTTGCCTTCGTCAGTACGGGCAGTAGCTTGTAGAGTGAAGTTGCTCATTGTTTTACCTATAAATATCAGTGGGCCGCGACCAGCGCCACCGGGGTTAATAAAGTGCCGCGTTTAACGTCGGCACAAGATCATCAGCGCGCTGTGCGCTTAGCGGAACATCGCGCTGATAGATTCTTCGTTAGAGACGCGACGCAGCGCCTCAGCCAGCAGAGGTGCAATGGTTAGCTGGCGAATTTTCGGACATGCTTGAGCATCGGCCGTCAGTGGGATTGTATCCGTGACGATCAGCTCATCCAGTGCCGAATTTAAAATGTTGTTTATAGCTGGGCCCGAAAGTACGGCGTGTGTAGCGTAGGCGTAAACTTTTGCCGCGCCATTGTCTTTCAGTGCTTGGGCTGCTTTGCAGAGCGTGCCGGCAGTGTCGATCATGTCGTCGACTAGGACACAGGTACGGCCCTCTACATCACCAATGATGTTCATAACTTGAGATTCATTGGCGCGCTCGCGACGCTTGTCGATAATAGCTAAGTCACAGTCGAGTTGTTTGGCAACGGCACGTGCGCGGACAACACCACCAACGTCCGGTGATACAACAAGCTGGTTTTCGTAGTTCTGTGCAATGATGTCGTCAAGCAGAACAGGTGAGCCGTATACGTTATCAACAGGGATGCTAAAGAAGCCTTGGATCTGGTCAGCGTGAAGATCAACAGTTAGCACGCGGTCAACACCGACACCTGTGATCATGTCGCCCACAACACGGGCACTGATCGCAACACGGGCTGAGCGAGGACGACGGTCCTGGCGAGCGTAGCCGAAGTAGGGAATAACGGCTGTAATACGTGTGGCTGAGGCGCGGCGCAGTGCGTCGACGAGCACGATGAGCTCCATCAAATTGTCATTAGTTGGCGCGCAGGTAGATTGGATAATAAAGACATCTTTACCGCGCACGTTTTCTTGGACTTCTATGCTTACTTCGCCATCGCTAAAACGTGCAACGTGGGCTTGGCCCATAGGGATATCAAGACGTTCCACCACTTTGAGGGCGAGCTCTGGGTTGGCATTACCGGTGAAAACCATCAACTGAGACATGAAGCATACCTTTTTAAGATAATCGTTAGGAGCATTGAGTTCTTGCGTTGAATAGGGAACTTGTAATAGTTGTGCCCCGAACAAATAAACTCTGTTCAGGTGCCGTTGTGCAGCGCCAGCATGCCAATGTTGAGCCCGGCTACACCGTGAAAACGCCGCGATTTTCCCCACTCCAAAAACGCGGCGATATTTTGCGCAAATGGCCGTGTAAAGTCAAGGGAAATACGCGTTGCTGAGCGCGAGTTGGCAGGGAGGGAGGAAGCGCTGCGCAGTAAAGGCGACAGCGCTAATGGCAGGGGTTAAATTCGCCACAAATTTAGGGGGTAAGCTCCCAGTTGTAGATGGCAAATTTGAGTTTGAGCTCAGGTCGGGTCAGAGTGATCTTTGCAGGCAGTTCGACATCGCCGCTGCGCAGGTACCTATCGTAAGTGATATCCCAGCCGTCTTGTTTGAGGCTGCTCAATTTTTCTTGCTCGAGCAAAATCTCACTCTCGCTCAAGGGCGAGGGGATCCCTTTTATCCAAAAGCGAGCACTTTCAACGGGTAGCTGCCAGCCCAGACGCTGTTGTAATAGGCTACTGGTGTTTGGGCCTTTGATTTCGGGTTCCTTGGGGATTGTCAGCGAGGCGGATCCCTCGTCGCCTTTTAGCACGGGGCCGCTCTGGCCGAGTGGGCCGATAAATGCGATGTGAAATTTGTCTTCTTGCTGCTGCCACACTAGCTTGGCGCTCTGGACTCGCTTGTCGAGTGTGATTGACACTTTGCCACTGGCGCGCCAATCGTCTAGTGCGTTGACTTGGTTAAAGTGTTCCTGCCAGCTGATCGTCGGTTGGGGAGCTGGTTCTGGTTTGCTCTGAAACATGCTGCAACCGCTAAGCAGGAGCGAGCACAGGGAGAGTGCGAGGATTTTTCTCATTGGCTTTTCTCAATTACAAGACGGGCTTCGTCCATAAACTTGTTGTTCGGGTGGCTGGCATTCATTTGCTCATATATCTTCTTGGCATCATCAAGCCGGTTTATCGATGCTAGCGCAGATATAAGGTGGCTGGCAACTTCTGGATCCTGATAGGCATCAAAGGCGCGATTGAGGTACTCCAAGGCTTCCTCTACGCGCTGAAGTTTGAAGAGCACCCAGCCCATTGAGTCGAGGGTGGCCGGGTCTTCTGGGCTGAGTTCAAGTGCGCGCGCTATCAGTGTGTGCGCTTCTTCAAAGCGCTGTGTGTGAATGGTGAGCGTGTAACCAAAGGCATTGAGGACTACTGCATTGTCCGGGTCGAGATCGAGAATGCGCTTGAAATCCTGCTCGGCTGCGGCAAAGTTGTCGGGCTCTGTGTACATGGCGCGCGAGTAGAGTAATTCTGTGCTCTTTGGATGAAGCGCTATCTGCTTGCTCAGCAGATCTATGGCCAGGGCGCTGCGCTTTTGCCGGTGAAGCCACTCGGCGTGCGTAATGGTTAGGTTCACAGTTTCATTTGGCATGCGCTGGCGGGCGGACGCTGTCAGCTGTGCAATCTTGGTGATATCTTCGTCGCTGCGATGTAAATACACGGCGCGATTGTGAGCGGCGAGTGCGTTGTCACCGCTGTCTACGCGCTCGTAGTGAGTGATAGCCTTGGCCGTGTCTTGCTGGCGTTCACTGATCAGCCCGAGAAAGTAGTGCGGTGAGGTTTTCGAGGGAGACAGCTGCAGTAGTTTTTGCAGTAATTGGGCGCTCTTCTCGTAGTGTTCGAAATCAAAGGCGGTCAGCGCAAGGTAGTTAATTAGCTGTTGGTCAGATGGGTTGTCGGCGATTAATTGATCGGTGATTTGCAGCGCTCGCTGGCTCTTTTCTTCCAGGTACAAGAGCTGCACTTGCAGTGCTGAGAATTGGCGGTCTTTTGGGTTCTTTTTCAGGTACGCCTCAACCACGTTGAGTGCTTTAGTGAACGACTTTAACGCCTTTAAAGTGTCGGCCTTTTGAAAGACAGCAGTAGGGAGGTCGGCATTGAGCGCAAGGGCTGCATCGAAGCTCTTTAGTGCGCTTTGCAGCTCGCCAAGCTGGCGCTGGAGAAGGCCTTTGCTCAACAGTAGAGCGGGTGCGAGATCGGCGGTTTTCTCCACAGTGTCGAGCAGCGTGATGTAACTGCGCAGTTCAGCTTTGCTCATGCGCTGGCGCTCTGAACTGAGCAGAATGAGCATTTGTTTGCGCCCCTGATTGAGCGCGTATTTAAAGTGTTTTTGGGCTTTCTCGAAATCACCTTGGTGCAGAAGTAAGTTGGCCATGATTTGGTTGGCCTCGACGGCATCGCTGTCTGCATTGAGCCACAGCTCAACGGCGCGAAAGAGTGCGTCACTGTCACGCAGGTGTTGAGCGATGCGTGCTGCGCGCTGCGCGATACCTGCATCTTTAGTCAGCTCTGCCTGTTTGAGGTACTTTTGTAAGCTGTAAGGCAGTTGGTTGTCTCTGGCGGCAAGCTCGGCTGAGAGGATGTCGACGATGGTCGTGCCGTTGAGCTGACCGGGCTGGTATTGCGCGGGTGTGTGCTCACTCTGCGAAGAAGAGTGTAAGTGGGTTGCGCAGCCACCGAGCGAAATCAGTGTTGCCAGTAAGAGTAAATACCTAACTTTCGTCACGTCTAGAGAGTGTCCTTGTAAGTGGCGCCCCTGTAAATAACAACCTTTAAGCTCGGGGAGACGCTGCCGGCGCGTGGCCGTCCCTGTACGCGGTCAGTCTATCTTATCGAGCATTTTAAAGATAACTAATTTGCGGGCGTGCCGTTAAAGGGTGGCAGATGAGCAGCCCTATGTTGTGTTTGCTCATGCCTTGTATAGCTTTCGGACTTTAATTTGTTGGCCTAGTTTCATTTATCGGCACCGCATCACATCAATAAAGGGGGAATAAATCGTACTAAAGCAGCGGATAGTTTTTGAACCTGTGCCGAGGAACGGTGTATCATAGCGCGTTTTTTAATTTCGATAGGCACATCGCACAATAGGCGCTATGACTCTTTTTGCACTAGGTATCAATCACAAGACGGCATCGGTCGATGTGCGCGAGCGGGTCGCTTTTACTCCCGCGGTGATGGAGCGGGCGCTGGTTGAGGCGTGCGAGGCGGCGCAGCTGAGTGAGATAGGCATTCTATCTACTTGCAACCGCACCGAATTCTACTACTGTGCGGAGCGTGAACAGGACGATAAAGTGCTGCAGTGGGTCGCTGAGTTTCAGGGTATCTCACACGCCGAGCTGAACCAGAGCATCTATCACTACGCCGAGCACGATGCGGTCGTGCACATGATGCGCGTAGCTTGTGGTTTGGACTCTCTGATTCTCGGTGAGCCGCAAATTCTCGGCCAGCTTAAATCCTGTTATGCCGTCTCCCAGAAATTGGCTTTGATGAAGGGTGAACTCGGACAGCTGTTTGAGCGCTCATTCGCTGTGGCAAAGCAGGTGCGAACTGATACGGCGATCGGTGAAAATCCTGTTTCTGTCGCCTTCGCTGCCGTGAGTTTGGCGCAGCATATATTTAGCGATCTAGCCAGTTCGCGAGCACTTTTAATCGGTGCGGGTGAAACCATCGAGCTAGTGGCCAGGCATTTGCGCAAAGCCGGTGTGCAAGATATTACCGTGGCCAACCGCACCTTGGATCGCGCCCAAGCATTAGCGGAAAGCTTTGATGCCGATGCTATTTTACTCGGTGATATACCCGAGGTGCTACACCGCGCTGATATCGTCATTGCCTCGACTGCGAGCCAGTTACCTATACTGGGCAAAGGGGCCGTTGAGAGTGCGCTGCAAAAGCGCCGTCACGAACCTATGTTTATGATTGATATAGCGGTGCCGCGCGATATTGAAGCTGAAGTCAAAGAGCTCGATGATGTTTACTTGTACAGTGTTGATGATCTGCAGCAAGTGATTAGCGAGAATCAGCGCCATCGGGAAGTTGCGGCAAAGGAAGCGGAGAAGCTGATCGTCGACGGTGCGCACAAGTTTGCTGAAATGCAGCGTGCGCGCGATGCGGCGAGTACATTGACGAAGATTCGCGGGCAGGCTGAGCAGCTGCGCGACGAAGAAGTGGTCAATGCGCTGAAAAACTTGGCCAAAGGCAGTGATGCTGAACAGGTGGTGCGTGAGCTAGCCCGTCGCTTAAGTAATAAAATGTTACACCACCCTACCATTCAATTGCGCAAGGCCAGCGCGCAAGGGCGCGATGATATCGTTCAGCTCGCCGAGCAGCTCTATCAAGTCGACAGCGAGTAACGCGTGCGTCGTCAAAATACACAGATTTAAAGTGAGTGCTTGCGGGCACTGGATGAGGAAGCAATGAAAGATTCAATCAAGTTCAAACTAGAAAAGCTCAGCGATCGCTACGAAGAGCTGACAGCCCTGATGAGCACGCCTGATGTTATTGGCGATCAAGAGGTCTTTCGCAACTTATCTAAAGAATACGCTGAGATTGAGCCCGTCGTTGAGGCGTTTGCAGCCTACAACTCCGCTCAGGATGATCTGGATGAAGCTAAGCTCATGGCGGAAGATTCTGACCCTGATATGCGCGAGATGGCGGCTGAAGAGCTCAAAGAGGCCAAGGAGCGCATTGCAGAGCTTAATCAGCAACTACAGGTGCTGCTGTTGCCAAAAGACCCCAATGATGGGCGCAATGTCTTCCTCGAAGTACGCGCTGGAACTGGCGGTGATGAGGCTGCCATCTTCTCGGGTGATTTGTTTCGCATGTACTCTAAATATGCCGAATCCAAGGGCTGGCGCATTGAAGTGCTGAGCGCAAACGAGGGAGAACACGGCGGCTATAAAGAAGTCATTTCTCGTATCGTGGGTACGGATGTTTACTCGCATCTTAAATTTGAGTCCGGTGCGCACCGTGTACAGCGGGTGCCAGAAACCGAGTCACAGGGGCGCGTACACACCTCCGCTTGTACTGTCGCTATCATGGCTGAAATGGACGAAGTCGATGAGGTTGAGATCAATAAAGCCGATTTACGGATCGATACTTTTCGCGCCTCCGGTGCCGGTGGGCAGCACGTTAACAAAACGGATTCGGCAATTCGCATCACCCACTTGCCGACAGGCGTAGTTGTCGAGTGCCAAGAGGAGCGCTCACAGCACAAAAACCGCGCCCGTGCGATGTCGTTGTTAGCGGCCAGATTGCAAGACGCTGAAAACGCCAAGCAGGAAAACGCTATGGCCGATGCTCGTAAGAGTTTGGTTGGTAGCGGTGATCGATCTGAGCGTATTCGTACCTATAACTTCCCGCAGGGACGCTTGAGTGACCACCGCATCAACTTGACCATTTATAAGCTGGGTGAGGTGATGGAGGGGCAGCTAGATCAGGTGATTAGCCCGCTGCAGCAAGAACATCAGGCAGAGCTTCTCGGTGAGCTGGCGGAGTGAATATTGCCCAGGCGCTAGAGAGAGCGGCGCTACTGGTTGACTCGGACAGTTCACAACTGGATGTGCAACTACTGCTTTGCGATGCGCTGCAGTGCGCGCGCAGCTACTTATTTACGTGGCCGGAGCGCGAGCTCACAGGTGCGCAGCTCGAGCGATTTGATGCGTGCTTTACGCGGCGTCTTGGCGGTGAGCCTATTGCCTACATTTTAGGTTATCAAGATTTTTGGACGCTGCGCTTGGCAGTTTCTCCCGCTACCTTAATTCCTCGCCCGGATACAGAGCTGCTCGTCGAAGCGGCGCTGGATTTGGGCGCTGAGCAGGGGCTTAAAGTGGCAGATCTGGGGACGGGGACGGGAGCGGTTGCCCTGGCGCTGGCGAGTGAGCGCCCAGCATGGCGCATTGTGGCGTGCGATATTAAGCCTGAAGCTTGCGAGCTCGCCGAACGCAATCGGATCGCTTGTGCGCTTG
>JBMZCU010000168.1:0-7592 GCA_049613705.1 Pseudomonadales bacterium
AAGATTTAACAGCCGTGCCAGAGGTTCCCTCCGGCGGTCTTCTCGCCAAGTTAGGCCGTGCTTTTAAAGCACCGCCAAAAGTAGAGCCCGTAAAGGGGTTGTACTTTTGGGGAGGGGTTGGTCGCGGTAAAACCTACTTAATGGACACGTTCTTCGATAGCCTGCCGTTTGAGCGCAAAGAGCGGACACACTTCCACCGTTTTATGCAGCGTGTTCACGCCGAATTAGCACAGCTTGAAGGTGAGAAAAACCCGCTGGATATTGTTGCAAAGAACTATGCAGAGCGTGCGCGGATTATCTGTTTTGATGAGTTTTTTGTCTCAGATATAACAGATGCAATGATTTTGGGTGGGCTTTTTGAGCGCCTTTTCGAGCACGGTGTTTCACTGGTGGCTACTTCCAATATAGTGCCTTCAGGGCTCTATAAAGATGGATTGCAGCGCGCGCGCTTCCTACCTGCAATTAAAATGCTTGAGCTGCATACAGAAATCATCAATGTCGATGGTGGTGTTGACTATCGGTTGCGAGCGCTGGAGCAGGCGGAGCTCTATCATACGCCGCTGGATGACAGCGCAGATAGCAGCCTCAATGCAAGTTTCGAAAGCTTGGCCCCTGACCTTGATGAAGTTGTTGAGTCTGAACTCATCGAAATCAACGGCCGCAATCTACAGTCGCGCCGTTGCTGCGAAGATGTAGTGTGGTTTGACTTCCCAGAAATTTGCGAGGGACCGCGCTCGCAAAATGACTACATCGAGCTAGCCAAGTTGTATCATGCTGTACTGGTGTCAAACGTCCCGCAGATGGGGCGGGCCAACGATGATGCCGCGCGCCGTTTTATCAATATGGTCGATGAATTTTACGACTCCGGGGTTAAGCTGATCTTATCCGCCGAAGTGGCAATCTTTGATATCTATACTGAGGGCAAGCTTTCGTTTGAAATTGAGCGCACCAAAAGTCGCTTGTTGGAAATGCAGTCTCATGAGTATCTTGCCAGAGCGCACAAAGCGTAGGAAAAAGCTAAAATAACTGGCGCAGCATGCTTAACTTGTGTATTATGCGCGCTCCTCAATTTAGAGGTTGGATGTTGCGGCGTTGTTGCAACGAATAATTATAAGCTAAACCGGTAGCAGGCGAGACGTTAGTCAGATCTGTGATCTAGGTTTATAACTGAAACAAGGCGAACAAAGATGAAAACTTTTGTTGCTAAGCCAGCCGAAATCAAACGCGACTGGTATGTAATTGACGCAGAAGGTAAAACTCTGGGTCGTATGGCTACTGAAATTGCACGTCGTCTACGCGGCAAGCATAAAGCAGAATACACTCCTCACGCAGACACTGGTGACTACATTGTTGTCGTTAACGCTGAAAAAGTTAACGTTACTGGTAACAAGCGTCAGGGCAAAATCTACCACCGTCACTCTGGTTACCCAGGTGGTTTGAAGAGCGCTAACTTCGACATCATGATCGATAGCCACCCAACGCGCGTTATTGAGCTGGCGGTTAAAGGCATGCTGCCAAAAGGCCCTCTAGGTCGCGCTATGTACACTAAGCTTAAAGTGTATGCAGGTGCTGAACATCCACATGCGGCTCAGCAGCCACAAGAATTGAATGTATAAGGGGAAGTAGATTATGTCAGCTACTCAGTATTACGGTACAGGTCGTCGTAAAACGTCTACTGCTCGTGTATTTTTGCGTCCAGGTACAGGCACTATCACTATCAACGATCGCACAATCGAGACTTACTTCGGTCGCGAAACTGCACGCATGATGGTTCGCCAGCCACTAGAGCTTACAGAGACTCTAGAGAAATTTGACGTATACGTAACTGTCAAAGGCGGCGGCGGCTTCGGTCAAGCTGGTGCTATCCGTCACGGCATCACTCGTGCACTGATGGAATACGACGAAACTCTGCGCCCTGAATTGCGCAAAGCTGGTTTCGTTACACGTGACGCTCGTGAAGTTGAACGTAAGAAGGTTGGTTTGCGCAAAGCGCGTAAGCGTCCTCAGTTCTCCAAGCGTTAATTGGTTGCCGCTATCTATGGCGGCTACTGGCAAGAAAACGCTCGATACTGTGCAAGTTCGAGCGTTTTTTTTTGCCTCAATTTTAGCGCGCGTGGCGGGGCTTGTTTAATAACTTGATATAAAACATATTTCCTCGCGAAGCTGCGCTATACTTAGCATTTAACCTTGAAACTAATGGGTATATTCATTACCATTTGCCCATTTTTAAACGACAGAATTTAATTGGTTTTATACTGTGCAACTCACTGACACCTGCGGCGATGGGTGCGGTAGTTGATTAAGGGGAGAAATCTTGATGAGCAATGACGGCGTAAATAAGGGCCGGCGACGTCTCCTGGTAGGTGCGACTTCTGCGATGGGTGCAGTTGGCGCAGCTGGGGTCGCTGTACCTTTCTTGGGTTCGTGGAACCCAAGTGCCAAGGCGAAGGCCGCTGGCGCACCGGCGAAAGCTGATATAAGCAAGCTTGAAGACGGCCAGCAAATGATAGTTCAATGGCGCGGAAAGCCAGTTTGGGTAGTAAAGCGTAGCGCCTCGAGCCTTGAAGCCTTGCCTTCACTTAACGACAGAATGTCGGATCCTCTTTCAGAGCTGCCGCAGCAGCCTGAGTATGTTCCTCACACGCCGGCTCGCGCGGTTCGAACTGATATCGCCGTGATGGTCGGTATTTGTACGCACTTAGGTTGCTCGCCAACGTATCGCCCAGAAGTTGGGCCGCAGCCGTTCGATTCAGATTGGCAAGGTGGTTTTTTCTGCCCTTGCCACGGTTCGCGTTTTGACCTTTCTGGTCGTGTTTTTGCGGGATCTCCAGCACCGACTAACCTTGTTATCCCTCCTCACTTTTATGAGAGCGATGACATCTTAGTGGTAGGTCTTAACCCAGAGGAGAATTCGTAATGGCCGGTTCTAGAAATAAGGGCAACCCGGGCTTGATGGGTTGGATTGACGATCGCTTCCCCGCTACCGCTATGTGGGAAGATCACCTATCAAAGTATTACGCACCAAAAAACTTTAACTTTTGGTACTTTTTTGGCTCGCTGGCGCTACTGGTGCTGGTTAACCAGATCCTTACTGGTATCTGGCTCACCATGAGCTACTCGCCGACGAATGAAGGTGCATTCGCCTCAGTCGAGTACATCATGCGAGATGTCGATTACGGCTGGCTGATACGCTATATGCACTCAACGGGTGCCTCGGCGTTCTTCTTTGTCGTCTACATGCACATGTTCCGCGGCATGCTCTACGGTTCGTATCGCAACCCGCGTGAGTTGGTGTGGATCTTCGGTATGGTGATCTATGTTGCACTCATGGCTGAAGCTTTCATGGGCTACCTATTGCCTTGGGGACAGATGTCCTACTGGGGTGCACAGGTAATCGTATCGCTGTTCCAAGCTGTGCCTTTCATCGGTCCTGACTTGGCAGAGTGGATTCGCGGTGACTACCTGATTTCAGGTGCAACACTGACACGTTTCTTTGCACTGCATGTTATTGCGCTGCCTATCGTTCTGCTTGCACTGGTTGTACTGCACATCATTGCGCTTCACGAAGTGGGTTCTAACAACCCAGACGGTATTGAAATTAAAGATAAGAAAGATGAGAACGGTATTCCACTGGATGGCATCCCATTCCACCCTTACTACTCTGTTAAAGATATCGTAGGTGTTGTGGTCTTCCTGTTCGTCTTCTGTTCAATTGTCTTCTTCTTCCCAGAAGGCGGTGGTTACTTTATCGAAGCGCCTAACTTCGAAGCGGCAAACCCGTTGAAGACGCCACCACACATCGCCCCTGTATGGTACTTCACACCGTTCTACGCGATGCTGCGTGCGATTCCGCCAATTGCTGCATCTCAGTTCCCTGGTGTTGTCGTTATGGGTGCGGCTATTGCAATACTCTTTGTACTGCCATGGCTCGATCGTAGCCCTGTTAAATCTATCCGCTACAAGGGATGGATGAGTAAAGTGGGTATCACAGTGTTTGCAGTCTGTTTTGTTATCTTAGGTTACTTAGGTGTAGTTCCATCGACACCTGGACGTACCTTAGTCGCACAGATCTGTACTTTCCTATACTTCGCTTACTTCTTTGGTATGCCATTCTTCACTAGAATGGAGAAAACCAAACCCGTTCCAGAAAGGGTGACAGGCTAATGAAAAAGTATTTAATAGCACTCGTAGTTTCTATACTTCCCGCTTTCGCCTTCGCGGCGGGCGGTGATGTTCACTTAGATAAAATGAATGTAGACCTGACGAACAAAGCATCCCTGCAGCGCGGTATGCAGACGTTCGTCAACAACTGCCTTGGCTGTCACTCTATGCAGTATCAGCGCTACGGCCGTGCCGCTCAGGATCTAGGGATGCCAGAGGAGTTGGTTAGTGAGAATCTGATTTTCTCCGACCAAAAAGTTGGTGAGCAGATGACTAATACTATGCCAAAGGCAGAGTCTGCCAAGTGGTTTGGTACAGCGCCACCGGATTTGACGCTGGAAGCGCGTTTGCGCGGTCCGGATTGGTTGTACACTTACCTGCGTAGTTTCTACCAGGATCCTAGCCGCCCTTGGGGGGTTAACAACGCGGTCTTTAAAGACGTAGGTATGCCAAACGTTTTGGGTTACCTTCAAGGTGTGCAGGTAAATCACTGTTCAGCTGAAGAACTGCTTCACCAAAAGACTGAGATCGATCCGCTGACGGGTAACGAAATCGGCGGGTGTTACAGCGTGCTTGAAGGCACAGGTGAACAGACGCCAAAAGAGTTTGAGCGCACAGTGTACGACCTCGTTAACTTTATGGTTTATGTGGGTGAGCCATCGAAGCTGGAGTCTCAGGCAATGGGTACTAAAGTACTGATCTTCCTGTTTATCTTCTTCTTCTTTGCCTATGCACTCAAAAAAGAGTACTGGCGCGATATCCACTAATATCCGCTGCAGAAAGCCCTTGGGCTTTCTGCTATACTATGCAGCGCAGTCCGTCATGGGCTGCGCTTATTTTGTTTTTAGCGATTATAAATGAGGGAACTTGAATGGGAGTTGTGACTAAACGTTCTTCCATGACCTTTTTGTCAGACGGGTCAGACCACTACAGCCACAGAGTGCGCATTGTATTGGCAGAAAAAAGTGTGGCAGTTGAAATTATCGACTGTGACGCATGCGATGTTCCTGAAGACTTGGCTTCGCTAAATCCATATAACTCACTGCCGACTCTGGTCGATCGCGAATTGGTGCTATACGAACCAAACGTGATGATGGAGTACTTAGACGAGCGTTTCCCGCATCCACCTTTGCTTCCTGTCTATCCAGTGGCACGTGCAGAGAGCCGTCTCTACATGCACCGTATACAGAAGGACTGGTGCCAGTTAGTTGACCAAATCTTAAGCGGTAAGCTAAGTGTTGATGAACTCGAAGTGACCCGTAAGCAGTTACGTGACAGCTTGATTACTATCTCGCCTATCTTTGCTGAGAAAGAGTTCTTCATGAGTGAAGAGTTTACCCTGGTTGATTGCTGCATCGCGCCTATCTTGTGGCGTCTACCTTCACTGGGTGTCGAATTGCCGGCTGATCAGTGTGAAGCACTGCTCGAGTATATGGATAGACTGTTTGAGCGTGAGTCTTTCCAAGAGAGTTTGTCTGAGTACGAGCGCGAGCTGCGATACTAAGCACTTTCAGCACAGTAAAAAGGATGCGCAAGCATCCTTTTTTGTTCCACATATTAGAAAAGGTGAAGGCATGAATCCTAGTAGGCCTTATATCTTGCGCGGTTTATATGAGTGGTTGATCGATAACCAGTGCACCCCGCATATCGTTGTCGATGCCACCATTAAAGGTGTCATGGTACCAGAACAGTTTGTCACGGACGGTCAAATTGTACTTAATATAAATGCCAGTGCGGTGCAGAATTTACAGATGGAAGATGAGGCGTTGTCTTTCAATGCGCGCTTTGGCGGTGTACCGATGAATGTGTATGTTCCTATGGTTGCAATACTGGCAATCTATGCCAAAGAGAATGGCTTAGGTATGGGCTTTGGTATGGAGCCTGGTGCAGAGTTCTTTCAAACACCGAGTGATGAGCCACCAGAGCCGCCGAAACCCGCGAAAGCGCGTCCTAAGCTACAGGTGGTTAAGTAGCGCATAAAACGATATACATTAAAAAGGCCGCTTAGCGGCCTTTTTAATGTCAGCAGAATTGATGGTTGTGCTTAGTCGATATACTCAAATACTTTAACAATACGACGCACACCACTGATATTTCGAATGGCATCTACAGCTGCATCGGCCTCTTGGCGGGTTACAAGACCCATTAAAAAGACTGCGCCGTTCTCTGTGATCACTTTAACCCGGATGCCCTTCGCGGATTCAGAGGCTAACATATTCACTTTGGCGCGGCTGGTGAGGTATGTATCGTTGCTGCGAATAATCAGCGATGTGGGGCCAGCGATTTCAAGTTCGTTGTGTACTTTTTTAACATTGCGAGTAGCACTGGCAATTTCATAGGCTTCTTGGCTGCTTAGCTCATCGGGAACTTGGCCGACTAGAAGTACATTTTCATTAAAGCTGACGACATTGATGTGGGCGTTCTTGACCGCATCAGAGCCTTTACCCAAATTGATTAAGATCTTGTTTTCAATGTATTCATCTTCGATCAGTGTGCCAGGCGTGCGCAATCCTGGAGCGCTGGTAACGGGTTCTTCTGTCGTGCTGCCCACAATAGAGGCGCAACCGCCGATGGCCAGTGAGAGAGTCAGTGTGGCGAGTAATTTTAGCGAACGCATTTATTGAGCTCCAAATAATTGATAATCGATCAAGTCACAGAGGCAGTGCAAAATCAGCAGATGCGTGTTGTGAATTAATATAGTGTCACTTGAGGGCACGCAGATTTCGACCTCATCGGGACGCAAAAGTGCAGTGACGTCTCCGCCGTCATGGCCATTTAGCAGAATAACTTTCATTTCGCGCCCGTGCGCTGCCTGAATTGCCTGTACGAGGCTGCTGCCTTTGCCTTGAGCAGTGGCCATCACCAACACATCCCCAGGCTGGCCGAACGCGCGAATTTGTTTGGCATAGGTATCGCTGAAGCTACTGTCTTCGATAATTGCCGTTAGGGTGCAGCTGTCGCTGGTCAAGCACATCGCAGGAAGGCCGGGGCGCTCTGTGCGAAAGCGGCTTAACAGCAGGGCGCTAAAGTGCTGGGTGAGAGCGGCTGAGCCACCATTTCCGACGCAGATGATCTTATTTTCGGAGGCTAGGCAATGCAGTAGTAGTTCACTTGCATGGGCGATAAGCGGCGTGTATTGCTCGATTGTGTGAGCATTGACATCCATTGTGCTGTGAAATTGGTTAACAATGCGATCTTCGAGTTCCATTGCGCTTTCCTAAAGTCTGAAGGCGTCTTTATACCATATCGGAGGCAGTTGTGCAGGGCTTGTTTCAAAGGCTAGAACATCGAAGCGAAAGCTTTGATAACCGCTGCAATCATGGCATTGAAGGTAGTGTTGTGCGCAGCGAATCAGCTTTTGTTGCTTGCTTGCGGTCACAGATTGAGCGGCACCGCCAAAGGCACGACTACCGCGTTGGCGAACTTCAATA
>JBMZCU010000169.1:0-7579 GCA_049613705.1 Pseudomonadales bacterium
AAATCGATGCCGACCCCGGCAATGCTGCAAGCGATTACCACAGCCAAGCTAGGTGATGAGCAAAAAGGTGAAGACCCTACGACAAAGGCACTGGAAGGGAGAGTGGCCAAATTACTGGGGAAAGAGGCTGCTGTATTTATGATTACGGGCACCATGTGTAATGAAATTGCAGTACGTGTCCACTGCCGCCCCGGCGATGAAGTCATTCTCGATGAAACAGCGCATTTACTTAACTTTGAGTGTGGTGGCCCTTCTGCGTTAAGCGGTGTTGTGCTGCGCACTGTTGCAGGTGACAGAGGTATTTTCACAGCTGACGATGTTAAATCTGCTATCCGCCCTCGTTCACGCTACATGCCTACCTCAAAAATGGTAGTCGTTGAACAAACGGCTAACTTTGGCGGCGGCGCAATTTGGCCATTGGCGACGATTAATGAAGTAGTCGCCCAAGCACGCGAACACGACTTGATCACTCACATGGACGGTGCACGATTGCTAAACGCAGTCGTCAAAACAGGCATTTCAGCTGCAGAGTATGCTGCAGGCTTCGACTCTGTTTGGATCGACTTCTCTAAGGGGCTTGGCGCACCTTGCGGAGCGGTCTTAGCCGGGAGTAAAGAATTTATCGAAAAAGCATGGCGTGAAAAGCAAGCATTTGGCGGTGCAATGCGCCAATCTGGCGTACTTGCAGCCACCTGCCTGTATGCTCTAGATCACCATATGGAACAGCAAGAGCGAGACAATACACTTGCGGCGAGCATCGGCGAAAGGCTGCGCCAAATTCCTCAGGTGAGCAATGTGTTACCTGTAGATACTAATATCGTCATTTTCGATTTGGATACCGACGCTCCAACGGCAGCCACTGTCGTTGATGAAATGAAATCCAGAGGCGTCTTACTGGGTGCATTTGGCGAGCGCAGACTACGAGCCGTCACCTGTATCAATGTCGATGAACAGGCAGGTGACGCTTTAATTGAGCAACTCACTGACTTATTAGCGCGCCCAGCCTGACCCCAAGCCGCATTGCAAGGTGTGAATGAACCCGACTCTCGCCCTCAAGACCCCACTTAGCTGTATTGTCATGCTGCGACAATCAGTGAGAGGGCTAGGTCACACCGCATGATTGCCCTGCAAGCGCCTCACTGGCGTTTACGGGGACCTTTTCAATCGAGGCCTGCCGTGTATTGTATAAGCTCCCACGCAAGTCGGAGCCCCATTTTCCCCGGTGCGATGCGAAATAACACAAGTAGTCAACGCAAAAGTGCCACTTCAAACCTTACTCGTGTAAAAAGATTCAGCTGCAATCAAGGCGGGATAACCCAGACTTAGGCGAGTAATAAGCGAGTGAGGGATTACGATGCGCGCGGTACTCTTCGATTTAGACAACACCCTGACACACCGCAGCCAGAGCATAGAGTGCTTCTGTCGCGCGTTTGTGCAGGACTTCGCCGCACAGCTCATAGAGCCACCGAGTCCAGCGATGCTAGGCACGCGCCTAATCCAAATCGATAACCAGGGACTGGGCCACCCAGACAACAGCCACCCCACGATTCGCGCGTCCATTGCCGCCGCACTGCACTGCGAGCTCATGTGGGCTGATCCCCCCAGTTTTGAGCATTTGCTCGATTACTGGACAAACGGCTTTCCCGCTTGCGCTGTAACTATGCCCGGCGCCACTGAATTGCTGCAAACACTGAGCGCACGTGGCTACAGACTCGCGGTTCTCTCCAACGGCGCACAGCAGACGCGCCAGGCAACGATCGAAGCACTGGGCTTTGAGCGCTTTTTCGAATGCGTTTTGAGCTCGCAAGCTCTGGGAGTGGCCAAGCCCGATCCCGCTATCTTTACGTTAGCTGCAGAGCGTTTAAACCTCTTGCCAAGCGAATGCTGCTATGTGGGTGACAACCCGGAAAACGATTATTTCGCGCCAATCTCAGCGCAGATGCAGGCATTTTGGCTCGAGGGCTTCTACACTGTTACAGGTCAGATGCCTGTGCAGACACTGCGCGAGTTAAGCCAGCTCGCATCCTATACACCGCCGCTTGCCGTACAAGCTGCAACACATCAAGCGAGGGAGTAAGGCCTATCAATCGTCTCATTGCACTCTTTACCAAACCGTTAGCAGCGCTGTATCTGTGCTGTGCTTTTTTAGTGTCACTTCACGTCAACGGTGCACAGCAGGTTCTCAATGTTGGATTAGATGAATACCCACCGTGGAATATCACCACAGGTGAGAGTATGCGCGGCATCAATGTAGAGGTGATCGAACGCCTGGCCAAGCGGCTGGATTTAAAAATCCGCTACACTGTGTGCCCGTGGAAGCGCTGCCTCAAACTGATGGAAGTCGGTAAGCTCGACCTCATCCCCGGTGTATTAAAACGCCCAGAACGTGAAGCCTACATGGACTTTTTGGCCCCGCCCTACAAGAGCGAATCCAACAAGGCGTTCTACCTCAACGCCGTGACTGATGTAAGCATCCAGAGCTACGAAGAACTCGCCCCCTACACCATAGGCGTGCTCAACGGCGCCAAATACTTTGCCCGTTTCGATAGCGATGAGGCTATCAAAAAGCTGATCGTCTCAGACAACAGTCAATTCATCCCCATGCTGAGTAAAAAGCGCTTAGATGCCTTTGTCGGTACTGAGACCCAGATCGACTATTATCTGTATAAAAACAACCTGCGCGAGCACGTCAGTAAGGCCGCTTACAAGTTTCAACAACCCACCGCCGTTCACCTGACCTTGTCCAAAAAGTCTCCTCACAGTGGTGAGCGCGCACGCTTTGAGCAGGCACTGGCACAGATGGTTGAGAGCGGCGAAGTGAAAAGACTGATCGAAGAGTTTTTTATTGGCTTGGACTAATGGGACTCAAATCACTGTTACGGCTATACTTTCTAGATCAAAGAAGCGGGGTATATATACCCAAAAGCTGCTCAGCATTGCTACACTACGGCCCCTAGCTGGTAGACATTCAATTAATCGACAGTACAGGCGTAACGGCGGGCCAAAATGAGTAACACAGAAGAGTATTTACGCTTTATCGAACCCTCAAAGCGCCTGCAAATACGCCTTGTCGCACTGCTGACCGCCGCCGTTTATATCGCTTACTCCTTTATCGATGCTCTGATTCTCAGCGAGCATAGCGCAGCTTTCGCCTCGCCTTTCCACCGTTATATAGTGCCTTTGATACTGCTGCTTGTCTCGGGGCTGAGCTTGTTTGAACAGAAACTAAAATGGTCTGTTTACCTACTCATGTTGGCCCCTGTTTTAGCCGGCTCTATGAATAACTACCTCATTTTATTTGAGGGTGAAAACCCCATTTACCTGGCAGAGGTCTACATTGGCATTATGTGGCTCTATGCGTTCTCAGGGCTGTCTTGGCGCGATGCTAGTTACTGTGTCGCTTGTTTCTTTGGCATCGCCTTCGTGATGCATCTATACCGCCCGCTGGATTCGAATATTCTCGCCTTCCACCTCTTTTGGTCCAGTTTTGTCATCGCCTTTGGGCTCTTGCTCGCGCTGCTGCTCGAGCAGCGTAACAAGCGTATCTTCGCCACCCACCAAGAGCTGGTGCAGGCCGCTTATCAAGATACCCTCACCGGGGCATTTAACCGCAAGAAATTCGATGAATTTGGGGCCAGCGAAATTGATCGCTGCAGCCGTTTTAAGCATACGTTCTCGCTCGCGTTACTCGACATCGACCACTTTAAACACGTCAACGACACATACGGCCACAGTGTGGGAGATACAGTACTGCAAGAGATCGTCGAACTATTGAAATCATCGATCCGCAACACCGACTTACTCGTGCGCTGGGGCGGTGAGGAGTTTGTCATCTTGTGTGTCGAAAGCAATAAAACCGAGAGCTTGCATTTAATGACACGCATCAGCGAGCGCATCCAAGCGCATTCGTTTTCACACGTCGGCCATAAGACAGTGAGCATCGGGCTCACTCAGTTAGACGCAGACGATTCCTTGGACAGCCTGATAAAACGCGCGGATCAAGCCCTTTATCAGGCGAAAGAGCAAGGACGAAATACTATTGTTTGTCTCTGATCTCTTCGCCCAGCAGCGCTATTTCCCGTCCGATCAACGCCAGCGAATGCTCCAGCTTGGCACTCCAGGGCTGAGCACAGTTAAGACGCAGGCAATTGTTGTAGTGATCGGACAAACTGAACAGTTTCCCTGGCGCGATGGTGATCTCAAACTGAAACAGCCGCTGGCTCAACGCTAAGGTATCCACTTGCTGCGCCAACTCGACCCAGAGTACGTAACCGCCCACTGGCTGAGTCACCCGTGTATCCACTGGAAAGTACTGCAACACCGCACGGGTAAAACGCTGCACTTGCTCGGCGTAGCGCGAGGTCACCTGGCGCAAATGTCTGTCGTAGCCACCCGTTGCTAAGTAGTCGGCCAGGGCCGCCTGCCCCAAAGTATTGCTCGATAAGTTGAGCACTTGTTTCGCACGCTCTGCCGAGCGCTGTAGTGCCACGGGCAGGCACAACCAACCGACGCGCAGCCCTGCGCTCACTGTCTTGGAAAAAGAGGAGTAGTACAGTGTGCGCTCGCGCCGGCTGTCCAAGCTCATCAGGCTGAGTGGCCGACGCTCGGACCACTGCAGCTCGCCGTAAATATCGTCTTCGATCAGATAGGTATCGTGGCGGTAAGCCAACTCAACCAACTGCTGTTTCGCCTCGTCATCCAGCGTACAACCCAGGGGATTGTGACAGTTGGGGATGAGCACACAGGCTTTGATCGGCCACTTTTTCAGCGCCATTTCCAGTGCGGCCACGCTGATCCCACGCTGCGGATCTGTAGCTATTTCAATGGCCCTTAGCCCCAGAGACTCGATGACTTGTAACACACCGTAGTAAGTCGGCGATTCAATCGCCACGATATCACCGGGAGCGGTTGTCAATTTCAACGCCAGTGTCAGCGCCTCCTGTGCACCACTGGTCACCAGGATTTGATCGGATGGTACATCGGCGCCACTGCGCCACATGCGCCGACTAATGTGCGCGCGCAGTTGCGGATTACCGCTGGGGTCCGCGTAGTTAGCCAGCGCCGGATCGAAGTGGCGCACCATCTTGTTGAGGCTGCGCTGCAGCGCGCGCAGCGGCAAAAAATCCCCGTGGGGAATGGCAAAGCCCATCTGCACAAACTCGCTCTGCTGACTGAGCTGACCAAGGTGGAACATCAAATCGGCCGTTGATACCGGCAGCGGCGCCCGGGCGCTATCACTGCGCTGCGGAGGTGCCGCACTCGGTACAGCTTGTTGCGCCACGTAATAGCCCGAGCGGGGCTTGGCTAACAGTGTGCCGCTGTCCTCCAACAGCCGCTGCGCCTGTACCACAGTGGAGACACTCACTCCCATACTGACACTGAGGCGACGCACGCCTGGGAGTTTCTCGCCGCAGCTGTAAATACCGCTGTCTATCTGTTGCTGCAGCTGACTGGCCACATCACGATACAAAGTCATCACAGTTCTCCTAACAAAAAGCAACACAGTTATAAAAAGAGCCGATCTGTACTGCACAAATACTTATTTTCTAGATCTGTATTGCTTTTCGTATTCTAACTAAACTTTCTCCCACCACAAAGATTAGAGTATCTCTAAACACCGCTAACGCATCGGCATTTTAGGGCTACCCATTAAGGAGAATCATCATGACATGGCAGCTCTTTCTCGGCATCGCCACTTTCGTCATCGTCACCACGGGGACACCTGGGCCAAACAATGTGCTGTTACTCAACTCAGGTGCACAGTTAGGGATCAGGCGCAGCTTGCCGCTGCTGATCGGCATTAACAATGGTGTTGTGCTATTGGTGATCTTGATGATGCTGGGGCTCGGCGAAGTCTTCGCTCGCTACCCACTGAGCCAGCAAGTACTAAAGTGGCTCGGCGGCGCCTACCTACTCTACCTCGCGTACAAGATTGGCAGCGCCAAAGTCCAGCCTATAGGTGCACAATCCAGCGCGCAGGACGTCAAAGCCATGCGCTGGATCGAAGGCGTGTTGTTTCAATTTATCAATCCTAAAGTGTGGATGATGGCGATCACTGCCGTCAGCAGCTTCACCGTCGCCGGAGACGACTACTACCTCTGCGGCGCCGTGATCGTACTCGCCTTTATGACCTTAGGTGCCAGCTGTAACTTGAGCTGGGTCGCCTTAGGCGTGGCGATTCAAAAGCTGCTTTCAACCCCGGCGCGCCAGCGCGGCTTTAACCTAGGGATGGCAGTATTGACGGTGGCCACTATTGCGATGATCGTTTAAGCTCGAGGGAACTTTTAAAGAGAGCCAGTTATATGAGCGAATTTTCACGTAAGCTGCAACAGTGGATAGACGATTACAGCGTTGACGCCGAGTTGCTGCACTTCGAGCAGAGCGTCTACAGCGTCGAAGAGGCAGTCGCCGCCAGCGGGCACCCGGTTGAGCGCTTCACCAAATCCATCGCCATGATGGATGATTCAGATCGTGTGATTATCGCCGTGGTTCCCGCCGACTGTCGTGCCAGTACCGAGCGTGTGCGCAAGGCACTGCAACTGGACAGCCGCCCACGCACGGCGACCGCCGAGGAGTCCGAACAGCGCCTGGGCCAGCAAGTTGGCGGCAATTCACCGCTCAATGCTCGCCAAGCCACCGTGTTAATCGACCCACTAGTGCTGCAAAAAGACTGGCTGCTCACCGGTGGCGGCGACAGCCGCACCTTGACTAAGATAGCAACTGCCGAGCTCGCCCGAGTGATCGATTTCACCGAAGTGCGGGTGCGCAAGTAGGGGCGGTTGGCACTTTTTATCGCCTTGAACGAGCACACTGCACTCATCGACAGGCAAAAAAATCCCCGCACACGGCGGGGATAAAACTCTATTTACGACAGCGTTTGAAAAGCTTACAAAAAGCCTTCGGCTTTAAGGTCAGCGGTAGTCGCCTCTATGCTCTCGCGCAGGGTCGCTACTAGGAAATCGATGTTTTCCTTGGTCAGTGTCAACGGCGGCGACAGCACGTTCATGTGTGCGAGCGGGCGTACAATCAGGCCGCGCGCCTGGCAGTGGTCGGCGATGCGATTGCCCACCTTGGCATTGGGGTCGATCAGTTCCTTACTCTGCTTGTCTGCCACGTTCTCGATACACATCATGTACTTGCGCCCGCGTACATCACCGACGATATCCAGGTCGATGAGGCTCTTCACCTGCGCTTCAAAATACGCGCCCATCTCTTTGACGTTGCCACAGATGTTCTCGCGCTCCATGATCTCGATGTTCTTGTTCGCCGCTGCGCAGCTCACAGGATGACCGGAGTATGTGTAACCGTGGGTAAAGATAGCACCGTCCGCCTGTGGCTTGCTGATCACCTCGTAGATATCTTCGGAGAGGATAGTCGCACCCAGCGGCAAGTAACCGGAGGTCAACCCTTTGGCGCAAGTGATCATATCCGGCACGATGCCGAACTCATCTTCTGAGGCGAACATGTGGCCCAGGCGGCCAAAGGCGGTAACGACTTCATCGGAGACATAGAGTACGCCGTACTTGCGGCACACATCCAAAGTACGCTTGTGATAGCCCTCAGGCGGCACGATCACACC